>JAWOBH010000159.1:0-14331 GCA_046498125.1 Prochlorococcaceae cyanobacterium
TCCCCCACCCCGTTCACCCGCTGCAGGCGGTCGATCACCACCTGCTCCACCCAGCCGCTGAGGAACACGTCGTCATAGCGGTCGCGGTCGGCGCTGAAGCTCAGCACCATCAGCAGGTCGTCGGAGCTGCGCCGCACCCGCACCCCGAAGCGCGACACCGGCCCCGGCAGCCGCGGCTGCACCACCGAGGCCTCGTTCTGGGTGTTGATCTGGTTGATCTCGGGATTGCCCCCCTCGAAGCTGAGGGTGATGCTGCTGCTGGAGCTGGAGCTGGTGGAGCGGATCTGATCGAGGCCCTCCAGCCCGTTGAGCTGTTTCTCCAGCAGGGAGGTGACCCCCTGCTCCACCACCTCGGGGCCGGCTCCGGGATAACTGGCGCTCACCGACACCCTGCCCGGGGCGATCGTCGGCAGGTTCTCGATCTGCAGGCCCGGCAGGCTCACCACACCCGCCAGCAGCACCAGCAGGGCCACCACCACGGTGAGCACCGGCCGGCGCAGAAATGGATCGGAGATCGACCCCCTGGGTCTGCGCTCCACAGCGGGGCCGTCGACTGGCGGGTTTCTAGCCCAGGGCCAGTCCCGGCCGCAGCGTGCCGGCCTGTTCGTCGCTGAGCCGGCCGGCGCCATGCAGCACCCGGGTGATGCGCTCGATGTCGAGCACGGCATGGCAGCGGTAGCCCGCCGCCGCCAGGCGCTCACGGGCGTGGCGGTCGTGGTCGCCGCCGTGGTCTAGGAACACCACCACGTCCTGCACCACCAGGCCGGAGCTCTCCAGCTTGGCGATGCCCTCCAGCACGCTGCCGCCGGTGATCAGGATGTCGTCCACCACCACCACCAGGTCTCCCTCCTCGAAGTCGCCCTCGATCAGCCGCCTGGCGCCATGGGCCTTCACCTCCTTGCGCGGGTAGATCAGGGGCTTGTGCAGCAGCAGCGACAGACCCGTGGCGGTGGGCAGGGAGCCGTAGGGAATGCCGGCGATGCGATCGAAGGCCAGCTCCCCCATGCAGCCCGCGTAGGCATCCAGAACCCGGTGGAAGAGGTTGGGATCGGAGATGATCTGGCGCAGATCCACGTAGTAGTTGAACACCGCGCCGGAGGCCTGCACGTACTCGCCGAACAACAGGCAGCCGATGTCGAACAGATCGAGGATCAGCGTCTCCATGGGCTCCGGTGCTGCCGCTCCCGGCGTCCCTGCGGGTTCCGCCTGGTTGCCCGCCAGCCAGAGATCACAGCTGGCGCTGCCCTGCCGCTGCTCCAGCCAGCGATCGCGGATGGCGTTGATCTGGCCCTTGAGCGCCGCGGCCCGCTGGGCCATGTCGTCCTCCACCAGCAGGTTCTGGGGCAGGGGCACCAGCAGGCCATCGCCGGCGCTGGTGAAGCCCGCCTGCAGCATGGCCTCGAGCTTCTCCTCCTCCCCCCAGAGGCTGCGCAGGATCAGGAAGTGCTCCGGGGCCACCTGCCGCACCCGCGCCAGGATCTGCGGATCGCTGGTGCCCACCTCCAGCAGCAGCTGCTCCTGGGTGCCCCAGAGCAGGGTTTCACGCACGATGCGCAGGTACAGCGGATCGTCCTCACTGGGAAAGTGCTGGATGACCCGGGCCGTCTGGTTGGAGCTGTGGCAGCTCATCACCACCGCCTTGCCGGGGTAGAGCAGGAACGGAGCGGCGATGTCCTGGCCGGGCAGGGGCGAGAGGCTCACGGCGTCGGCGGCCAGCTCCCGGAACAGGTAGTGGGCGAGGGCGGAGGAGGAGTTGAGGTCGCCATGCTTGCTGTCGATGATCAGGGGCAGATCGGGCGGCACCAGCTCGCGCACCTCCAGCAGCAGCTCCAGCCCCACCGGCCCCAGGGCCTGATAGAAGCCGAGGCTGGGCTTGTAGGCGCACACGTGGGGGGCGGTGGCCTCGATCACCGCCTTGATCCAGTGCCGCGCCTGGCTGAGGAAGGAGCGGTTGGCCATGCCGCGGCGCGCCGCCCAGCTCTGGAGCATCTCGGGGTTGGGGTCCAGGCCGGTCACCAGCAACGACTGGCGATCGGCCATGGCCTCGGTGAGCTGGACGAAAAAGCCCATGGCCGGGGGCTGTCTGCAGCGTTGTTAGGCCACGGCGAGAGAGCCGGGCGAGGGCCCGACATACCTCGTAATCACTGGGCTGGTGGCAGCCTGGGCTCAGGCCAGGCGCCAGGGCAGGGTCTCGCCGGCGTGGAAGGGCACCAGCTCCACGGCGTTGCCGGCGGCATCGTTGCCGTGCAGCCGCCGGGGCACCGCCAAGGGCTCGCGCACCAGGGTGATCGTGCCGCTGTTGAGCGGCAGGCCGTAGAAGCGCGGGCCGTGTTCGCTGGCGAATCCCTCCAGCCGATCCAGGGCGTTCTCCTGCTCGAACACCGCCGCGTAGCTCTCGATCGCGAACGGGGCGTTGTAGATGCCGGCGCAGCCGCAGGCCGATTCCTTGGCGCCGCGGCCGTGGGGGGCGCTGTCGGTGCCGAGAAAGAACCTGGGGCTGCCCGAGGTGGCGGCGGCGCGCAGGGCCAGGCGGTGCAGCTCCCGCTTGGCCACCGGCAGGCAGTAGAAGTCGGGCCGCAGGCCGCCGGCGAACATGGCGTTGCGGTTGATGTGCAGGTGGTGGGGCGTGATGGTGGCCGCCAGGGTGGGCGGGCCGCTGCGCACGAAGTCCACGGCATCGGCGGTGGTGATGTGCTCCAGCACCACCTTCAGCCCCGGGTGACGCTGCAGCAGCGGCGCAAGCACCCGCTCGATGAACACCGCCTCGCGATCGAAGATGTCCACCGCCGGATCCACCACCTCGCCGTGGATCAGCAGCGGCATGCCGATCCGCTCCATCACCGCCAGCACCGGCGTGATCGCCTCGATGGTCGTGACCCCCGCCGCCGAGTTGGTGGTGGCGCCGGCGGGATAGAGCTTGCAGGCCACCCACACCCCCTCGGCGAAGCCCCGTTCCACCTCCGCCGGCTCGATCGTGTCGGTGAGGTAGGCCGTCATCAGCGGCTGGAAGGGACAGCCGTCGCTCAGCGCCTCGCGGATGCGGCGCCGGTAGGCCTCGGCCGCCGCCACGGTGGTGACCGGGGGGCGGAGGTTGGGCATCACGATCGCCCGGGCGAACTGGGCCGCCGTGGCCCCGGCCACCGCCTGGAGCATGGCCCCGTCGCGCAGGTGCACATGCCAGTCGTCGGGCTGGCGCAAGCTGAGTTGCCGGGGCCGGTCTGGGGCTGTCATCACCGTGTTGAAGGCCGGGTCATGGCCGTGCCGGGGCCTGGTCCCCGCTCCCGCAGCTGCTCCACCCTGGCAGATGCCGGATCAGCGCCGCCATGTAAGGATTCATGAAGCCAATCGGTCGCAGGTGATCGCCGGCACCGGGGCCCGAGAGGCGGGTTCCTATGGTTGATCTGGACAATCCGCTGAAGGCCCATGGGTGCTGCTGCCAAGCTCACGATCGGGGAACTGGAGGCGAGCTACCCCACCTACTGCAAGGCCCTCCGCCTGTTGATCCGCAACGGCCGCAGTTTTGAAGCCATTCAGCGCACGGTGTGCTGGGAGCGTCTGAGCCTGCTGCAGAAGTGCCTGCCCACCCGCTACAAGTCGCCCGACTACCTCTACGTGCTGCTCAAGCGGGAAATCGAGCAGCCCGCCGCCTGAAGCCAGCCCGCTCCCCACGCCTGCCCGCTGAACAGACGGGCCGGCGCCGATTCCAACAATCCCGTCACGCCGCGGCCCCATCGGCCGAAATCGGCCACTGCGGCTGATGGAATGAACGGGCATCTTTGGCTGCCCTGCCTTCATGGACCACCACCAGATTCTGATCGTCGGCGGCGGGGCCGCCGGCATCACCGTGGCGGCCCAGCTGAAGCGAGCCAGGGTCGGTCTCGAGGTGACGATCCTGGAGCCATCGGCCGATCACTACTACCAGCCTGGCTGGACGCTGGTGGGTGGCGGCGTGTTCAGCCTCGACCAAACCCATCGTGCGGAACAGGACCTGATCCCCTCGGGGGTGCACTGGATCCAGGAGGGAGCAGCCGGCTTCGACCCGGATCACAACCGCGTGACCACCACCAGCGGCGCCACCCTCAGCTACGAGGTGCTGATCGTGGCCGCCGGCCTGAAGCTCTGCTGGGATCGCATCGAGGGCCTGAGCGACGCCCTGGGCAAGGGCGGGGTGTGCAGCAACTACAGCAAGGACCACACCGCCTACACCTGGGAGGCGATCCAGGCTTTCGATGGCGGCAACGCCGTGTTCACCTGCGCGCCGATGCCGATCAAGTGCCCTGGCGCGCCCCAGAAGATCGCCTATCTGGCCGACGACGTGTTCAAGACCAAGCGTCTGCAGGCCAACGTGATCTACGCCACCGCCACCCCCGGCATCTTCGGGGTGCCCGTGTATGCCGCCCCGCTGCGGGAGGTGGTGAAGCGCAAGGGCATCGACGCCCGCTACAACCACGTGCTCACCGCCGTGCGAGCGGAGACGAAGGAGGCGGTGTTCAAGGTGACGGACGGAGACAGCAGCCGTGAGGAGGTGATCCCCTACAACCTCCTGCACGTCACCCCGCCGATGGCCGCCCCCGACGTGGTGGCCGAAAGCCCATTGGCCAACGCCGCCGGCTTCGTGGAGGTGGACCAGTTCTCCCTGCAGCACGTGCGCTTCGCCAACGTCTTCTCCCTCGGCGATGTGAGCGGCATGCCCAACTCCAAGACCGCCGCCGCCGTGCGCGGCCAGGCGCCGGTGCTGGTGGCCAACCTGCTGGCCCTGCTCGATGGCAATCCCCTGGAGGCGGCCTACGACGGCTACAGCTGCTGCCCGCTGATCACCGGCTACGGCAAGGCGATCATGGCCGAGTTCAACTACAAGCAGGAGCCGGTGCCCTCGTTCCCGCTCGATCCCACCAAGGAGCGCTGGAGCATGTGGTTCGTGAAGCGCAAGATCCTGCCGGCGCTCTACTGGAACCGCATGCTCACCGGCGCCCAGCACGAGCGCCGCTTCATGCCCGGCGTCCGCTGAGCTGAGGGGGCCTCAGCTGAGGCTGAGGCAGTCGGCGTTCAGCAGGGCGCACACCTCCACGATCTGGCCGCGGCGCCCGGGGGCCAAGTCGAGAATCTCAGCCAGCTCCTCGAGGAAGCTGGTCTCCGCCGCCGACACCTGCCGGTCGCACTGGATCAGCTGGACGGCAAGGGCGAAGGCGGTTTCACGCTGGTGGCCCTGCAGCACAGGCGCCGCTTCCCGCACCAGGGCCCGCCAGCCGCTGTCCCGCAGGCGCAGCAGCATCCCGGAGAACAGCTCCCCGAAGGCCACCGGAGTCATGTCCCGGTAGGGAGAGCGCTGCAGCAGCTGCTCACGGATCAGAGTCGCCTCCTCGGTGACGAAGTCGCGGTCCGCCGCAACGGCGGCAACGGTGATGGCGGCGAAGGCCTCGGCCGGAGTCATGGCAGCGTCAGCAAGGGTGAAGGAACAGAGCCCACGGGGCTTCAGGCGCCGAGGACCTTGAGCGCCTGCAGCCGCCGTTCGGTGGACTCCAGCAGCTGCAGCGCGAACATCGGCAGTTGATCGATGGCGAACAGCATCCCTTCGCGCTTCATCGCGATGAGCGTCGTGGGCTCGGTGGCGGTGGCGGTGCCGTAGCGGCGGTGGTCGGGCTGCACCAGGGCGCCCTGCCCGAAGCAACGGCCCGCCCCGAGCTGTTCGGCTTCCGAGCCATCCCCCCAGGTGAGCCGAACGTTGCCCTTCAGCACGCCATAGAGGCAATCGCCTGGCTCGCCGGCCCGGAAGATCACCGCACCGGGCTCGAACTCCACGACGGAGCCGTTGTGGCGGAGCATCTCCATGCTGTGGACAAGCTGCTCATCTGCCGTGGGAGCCGACATAAAACCCTGGAAGGAACGCCCCCAGCTTGACGAGAGAGGGTTAAGGCCACATCAAGACGCCATGGCCGCCAGGCACTGCCGGGCCATCAGCCCCTCCTCATCGGCCGCCACCCGCAGCAGCTCCCGGGGCTGCAGCCAGTGAAGCCGTTCCCGCAGCTCCTCCATCAGGGCGTCGTCGTGCTCGCCGATGCCACCGGTGAGGGCGATCACATCCACACCGCCGAGGCTGGCGACCATGGCGCCGATGCCCTGCAGCAGCCGGTGGCGGAACACGGCGATGGCCAACGCGGCACCGCCATGGCCCTCAGCGGCGGCGGTCCGCAGCTCGCGCATGTCGCCGCTGAGCTCCGAGAGCCCCCTCAGGCCGCTGGACTGATTGAGGCTGCGGTCGAGCTCCTCGACACTCACCCCCTGGCGCAGCAGATGGAGCAGCAGGCCCGGGTCCACACTGCCGCTGCGGCTGGCCATCACCAGTCCCTCCAGGGGGGTGAAGCCCATGGTGGTGTCAATGCTGCGGACCGTGCCATCGGCAGCGATGGCGATGGCGCACAGGGAGCAGCCGGCCCCCAGGTGGCAGCTGATCACCCGCCGGGCCCCGGGGTGGAGACGGGCCACGGTTTCGGCCACGTGCTGGTGGTTGAGGCCGTGGAAGCCATAGCGCCGCAGGCCCTGCTCGCGCCAGGCGGCCGGCAGGGCATAGGTGAAGGCCGCTGGGAGCAGGCTGGCGTGAAAACCGGTGTCGAAGCAGGCCCACTGGGGGAGGGCGGCGGCATCGTTGGCCGACTTCTGCTCCAGCCAGGTCTGCAGCCAGGCGATCGCCTGCAGCGCCGGCCGGTTGTGCAGGGGCGCCAGGGGCACCAGCGCCTGCAGCTCCCGCAGCACCGCCGGGGTGAGCCGGGTGGGGCAACTGAAGCTGGCACCGCCATGAACGATGCGGTGGGCCACCAGGGCGGGGGCTGGATCGGCGGCCGCGATCACCGGCGCCAGCCACTGCTCCAGCAGGGTGTCCAGGGCCCGGCTGCCGTCGCTGCTGTCCCAGGCCCGCTGCTCCTGCCAGAGGCGCCCGCCCGCCCCATCGCGCAGGGAGGCCTTGAGGCTGGAGCTGCCGCTGTTGAGCACCAGCACCGAGGGCAACGGGGTGGCCATGGCGTGTGCGATCGCGCGCTGCTGTGCGATGACCTAAGCCCCGTCGCCGGGATTGGTGCGGCCCGGTGGGCGGATGCAGACCACAGGCGTATGCCGGAACACAGAGGTGTCAGGGCCTGCAGTGGCCCTAGATTGATCGATTGTGCCCATGGCCGGTCAATGACCCCAACCCTGCAATCCCTGCACCCCAACCCTGGATGGACCGCTGCGCCCCCCAGCTGCGACACGGTTGGCAAACACTGCATCCTCGAGCTCTACGACTGCGATCCAGGTCGGCTCGACAACCAGGCTTTCCTCAGGGACACCATCACCGCCGCCGCCAGAGAGGCCGGTGCCACCCTGCTTAACCTCATCACCCACCGTTTCCAGCCCCAGGGCGTCACCGGCCTGGCCCTGCTGGCCGAATCCCACATCTCCATCCACACCTGGCCCGAGTCGGGCTATGCCGCCGTGGATGTGTTCACCTGCGGCGACCACACCATGCCCGAGCGCGCCTGCGCCGTGCTCGCCGCTGAACTCGGCGCCGGCCGCCACCGGCTCACCAGCTTCCGCCGCGAAACCCCCGCCGCCATCGCCGGCGCTGAACGCGCGCCCCTGCTGGCGGCCGCGCCCGTGCTGGCGGCCTGAGTCCGGCGCTCAGAGCTCACGGTTGAGCTTGCCGCTCACCAGGCCCTCCAGATCGAGGGCCACGGCGCTGAAGCCCAGCTCCAGAAACGCGACCACCAGCTCGGCCCTGGCCCCGGCCTCGGCCCAGCGGCTCAGGGCGTCCCCAAGCTGGGCGGCGGGGAGCTCGATCCGGGCGGTCTGGCCCTGGCTGCGCACACGCACCTGCGGCCAGCCCCGCGCCAGCAACCAGGCTTCGGCCGCCGCCACCCGCTGCAGCCGTTCTGCCGTGATCGGCTCGCCGTAGGGGAAGCGGGAGGCCAGACAGGGCTGGGCGGGCTTGTCCCACCAGGGCAGCCCCAGGGCCCGAGAGAGCTGGCGCACGCCGGCCTTGTCGATGCCCAGTTCGGCCAGGGGCGAGCGCACGCCGAACTCCCGGGCGGCCCGGATGCCCGGCCGGTGGTCCCCCAGATCATCCTGGTTGACGCCATCGAGCACCGCCGCCCCGCCGGCACTGGCGGCAATCGGCGCCAGCAGGCTGTGAAGCTCGCGTTTGCAGGCGTAGCAGCGCTCCTGGGGATTGCCGGCATAGGCCGGATCGGCCAGCTCAGCGGTGGGGATCTCCCGGTGGCGGATGCCGAGCCAGCGGGCCTGCTGGGCGGCTTCTTGGCGCAGGTGGGGGGCCAGGGCGGGAGACACACCGGTGACGGCTTCTGCGGCCGGACCCCGCTGTTCCATGGCGATGGCCGCCACCAGGGCGCTGTCGACGCCGCCGGAGTAGGCCACCAGCACCCGGGGCAGCTGGGCGATCAGGCCACGCAGGTGCACCAGACCCCGTTCCAGGGGAGCCGGCAGGGGGTCGAGCAGGGTGAAGGCCATCGGCGCTTCCGGCAGCGGCCGCAGCGATCCTGGCAGGGTGAGCGGGGGCCCTGTGGCCTTCTGAATCGCCGGCCGGGCTGGGTAGCATCGGAGTCATCGATGCCGCGTCATGAGCTCCAGCAGCACCGGCACGCCGCAGCGGGGCACCCATCGCGGCACCGGTCGCGGCATCGGCATCCGCACTGCCGCCCGCAGCCAGGAGCGTTCCCACGGCCAGCTGCACGTGTATGACGGCGACGGCAAGGGCAAGAGCCAGGCCGCCCTCGGGGTGGTGCTGCGCACCATCGGCCTGGGGATCTGCGAGCAGAAGCACACCCGGGTGCTGTTGCTGCGCTTCCTCAAGGGCCCCGGCCGCGCCTACGACGAGGACGGCGCCATCGAAGCCCTGCAGCAGGGGTTCCCCCACCTCATTGACCAGGTGCGCACCGGCCGGGGTGACTTCTTCACCGCCGAGGAGGTGACCCGCTTCGATCGCCAGGAGGCCCAGCGGGGCTGGGACATTGCCAAGGGGGCGATCGCCTCCGATCTCTACTCGGTGGTGGTGCTCGATGAGCTCAACCCGGTGCTCGATCTCGGGCTGCTGGATGCCGAGGAGGTGTGCCGCACCCTGGCCGCCAAGCCGGCGGGGATGGAGGTGATCTGCACCGGCCGCGGCGCCCCGGCCCAGCTGGTCCAACTGGCCGATCTGCACTCGGAGATGCGCGGCCACCGCCGGCGGCTGCAGCACGGCGACGGTGAAGGGAGGGCCGGTGGTGATCTCCCCCTGGGGCTCGAGGGCATCGAGATCTACACGGGGGAGGGCAAGGGCAAGAGCACCAGTGCCCTGGGCAAGGCTCTGCAGGCCATCGGCCGCGGCAACAGCCAGGACAAGAGCCACCGGGTGCTGATCCTGCAATGGCTCAAGGGCGGCAGCGGCTACACCGAAGACGCCGCCATCGCCGCCCTGCGCGAGAGCTACCCGCATCTGGTGGATCACCTGCGCTCCGGCCGCGACGCGATCGTCTGGCGGGGCCAGCAGCTGCCGATCGACTACGTGGAGGCCGAGCGGGCCTGGGAAATCGCCCGGGCAGCCATCGCCAGCGGGCTCTACAAGACGGTGATCCTCGATGAGATCAACCCCACCGTGGACCTGGAGCTGCTGCCGGTGGAGCCGATCGTGCAGACGCTGCTGCGCAAGCCTGCTGACACCGAGGTGATCCTCACGGGCCGCTGCAAGAACCGCCCCGCCTACTTCGACCTGGCCTCGGTGCACTCGGAGATGGTGTGCCACAAGCACTACGCCGAGCGGGGTGTGGATCTCAAGCGGGGGGTGGACTACTAAGGGATCGGCGGATCGGCGGGATCAGCCCATCGACCAGGGGCCGGCCGCTCCTCAGTAGCGCGGCACCTGGGGATCCACGTGCTGGCTCCAGGCGTCGATGCCGCCGCTCACGTTCACCCCCTCGATGCCATGGCGGCCGAGGGCGATCAGGGCCTTGGCGCTGCGGCCACCGAGTTTGCAGTGCACGTAGAGCTTCTTGCCGGTGGCCAGCTGGCGCACGTCCTCGATTGCCTCGCCGCTCTCGATGCGGTCCAGCGGCATCAGCACCGCACCGGGGATCACGGCGATGTCCGCCTCCTGGGGGTTGCGCACATCCAGCAGCAAAATGTCCTCCATCTGCCCATCGATCACCGTTTTCAGCTCGGCCACGGTGATGCTGGGCACGCTGCCCGTCTCCTCCTGGCCAGGGGCCGTGCCGCCCACACCACAGAACTCCTGATAGTCAATGAGTGAGTCGATCACAGGACGCTCCGGGCTGGGCCGCAGCTTCAGCTCGCGGAACTTCATGCCCAGAGCATCGAACAGCAACAGCCGGCCACTGAGGGTGGTGCCGATGCCGGTGATGATCTTCACCGCCTCGGTGGCCTGGATCACGCCGATGATCCCGGGCAGCACACCCACCACACCGCCCTCCGCGCAGGAGGGCACCATGCCCGGTGGCGGCGGCTCGGGAAACAGGTCGCGGTAGTTGGGGCTGTCGGCATCAAGATTGAACACCGTGGCCTGGCCCTCGAAGCGGAAGATCGAGCCATACACATTGGGCTTGCCCAGCAGCACGCAGGCGTCGTTCACCAGGTAGCGGGTGGGGAAGTTGTCGGTGCCGTCGCAGACGATGTCATAGGGCTCGATGATCGCCAGGGCGTTCTCGCTGGTGAGGGCCGTCTCGTAGAGATCCACCTGGCAGTGGGGATTGATCTCATGGATCCGCGCCTTGGCCGACTCGATCTTGGGCTTGCCCACCCAGCTGGTGCCGTGGATCACCTGGCGCTGCAGGTTGGAGTGATCCACCACGTCGAAATCGACGATGCCGATCCGGCCCACCCCGGCCGCCGCCAGATACAGCAGCAGGGGGGAACCCAGCCCGCCGGTGCCCACGCACAGCACCGCAGCGGCCTTGAGGCGCTTCTGGCCCTCCATGCCCACCTCGGGCAGGATCAGATGGCGGGAGAAGCGGGCCACCTCATCGGGGCTGAGCTGAACGCCGCTGGTGTCGAGAGCAAGCATGGTGGCCGTAGGGAAATGCCGTGGCCGAAGGCGCCTGGCGCCGCGGTCCGGATCACCGGTCCATTCTCCACGGCACCGGCAGGGCTGAGGCGCTGTCGTCAGCCAGCCACCAGAGGAGCTGCTCGCCGCTGGGTCCCTGGATCAGCAGCAGCGCCGGCGTCACGCACAGATGCCGGTCGGTGGCTGAGGGTTCCGGGGAGCTCTGGGGATGGCTGTGGGCGTGGCCCAGCACCTGGAGGCCGCGCTCCCGACCCCAGCGCTGGGCCAGCAGCTGCTCGCGCGGATCGATCGCGAAGCGCCGCGCCCGCTCAGCCGGCAGGAGCCAGACGTTGAGGCAGGGCCACAGCCGGCGCAGCCGCCAGAGCCCGCTCCCCTCCTGGCGCTCGCCCAGCAGCAAAGCGCAACCCTCTTCCGGCGCGGCCGCGGACAACATCCGCTGCAGCTGGGCGCGCAGAGCTGGCGTTGAGGCCAGAGCAGTTGGCGCAATGCAGGCCACCCAGATACCTTATGGGCCATTGCCAGTTCCGTGCGATCCGGTCCCATGAGTGAAACCCCCTCCACCGCGGCCGAATCCGCTGCAGATACCGCTGCAGACACTGCTGCCGACACCACGGTCCTCAGCGACGCGGCCGCCGCCGTGGAGGCCAGTCTCAGCCCTGAGGCCGTGAGTGACGCCGCCAGCGACGCCGCTGCAGGCTTCAGCGAGCGCTACAGCGAAATCCTGGGCCGAGCCAACGAACTGCTCGACCAGGTGGACTGGAGCCAGATGGGCCGCATCGGCAAGGCGGTGGGCATTCTGGTGGTGGTGATCGTGGCCCAGATCCTCATCAAGGGAGTGCTGGACACCATCAACCTGCTGCCGATCGTGCCCGGCCTTCTGGAGCTGCTCGGCCTGGTGGTGGTGGGCCAGTGGAGCTGGAAGAACCTCACCACGGGCGAGAAGCGCCAGGCGGTGGTCTCCCGGATCCAGCACCTGCGCTCCGAGTATCTGGGCTGAAAGGTCTGGGCGCTGCAGAATCAGGCCCCCAGCAGGGCATTGAGGGCGGCCTGGCTCTGGCTCCAGTAACCACCTCCGAACAGATTGGCGTGGTTGAGCAGGTGGTAGAGGTTGTAGAGAGGCATCCGCCGCTCGGCCCCCGGCGGCAGTGGCCAGCTCTCCCCATAGCCGCCAAAGAAGGAAGTCGGGAACCCACCGAAGAGTCGGGCCATGGCCAGGTCCACCTCCCGGTCGGCCCAGTGGCTGGCCGGGTCGAACAGGGCGCCGCCGCCCCCGGCCAACAGGGAGGCGTTGCCGCTCCAGAGATCCCCGTGCACAAGCACGGGCTGGCAGCTGTGGCTCCCCAGTCGTACCGGCAGCTCGGCCAGCAGCCGCTCAGCGCCGGCCAGGGGCCGGCCCGCCGCCGCCGCGCGCTGGAACTGGGGACCGAGCCGGCAGGCGGCAAAGAACGTGGCCCAGTCGGCGTGCCAGGCATTGGCCTGGGGAGCTGAGCCGATGAAGTTGTCGGCCTCGAATCCGTAGCCACGGCTCTCGCCGCCACAACTGCTGCGGTGCAACTGCGCCAGAGCGGCTCCCAGTGCCCGCCAGCCATTCGAACCCTGACCGGCAGCGCCATCGAGCTCCAGCCAGGGGAGCACCAGCACCGCCAGCGGGCCGGCCTGCCCGACGGCCAGGGGCTCGGGCACACGCAGGGGAGGCTCGGCCCAGCGGGCCAGGGCCCGCAACCCCGTGGCCTCCGCCTCGAACATCGCCAGGGCCGTGGCCTGGTTGGTCTTCGCGAACAGCCGCTCACCGCCGTCCAGGCGCAGGCACCAGGCGCGATGAATGCAGCCACCACCCACGGGGGCAATGGCCTGAAGGGTGAGTCCCAACCGCTCGGCGAGCCAGGGGGCCAGCAGATCTCGGGTGGGAGTAGTCACGGCGCGCTGGCGCGGAGCTGTTGCCAGCATGACCCCATGCACAGATCAGCTTGCCCGCGGCCGCGGAGGCCAGGGGAGGGATGAGCAAGCTCCGCGATGGCGAGCCCCGCGATGTGGTGGTGGTGGGGGCGGGCATCGCCGGGCTCACGGCAGCGGCGCTGCTGGCCCGCGCGGGCCTTGCGGTGGAGCTGCTGGAGGCCCACCACCAGAGCGGCGGCTGCGCCGGCACCTTCCGCCGGGGCCCCTACACCTTCGACGTGGGGGCCACCCAGGTGGCGGGCCTGGAACCCGGCGGCAGCCACGCCCGCCTGTTCCGCCACCTGGGGGTGCCCCTGCCCGGCGCCACCCCCCTGGATCCGGCCTGTGTGGTGCATCTCGACGACGGCGGCGAGCCGGTGCATGTGTGGCGCGATCCCCAGCGCTGGCAGGCGGAGCGCCAGCACCACTTTCCTGGCAGCGAACCGTTCTGGCGCCTCTGCGCCGCTCTGCACCAGGCCAACTGGCGCTTTGCCGCCGGCGATCCGGTGCTGCCGCCCCGCAGCCCCTGGGACCTGGCCCAGACGCTGAAGGCCCTGGGGCCCGCCAACCTGACCTCCGGGGTGCTGGCCGCCTCCACCGTGGCCGACCTGCTGGCCCTGTGCGGCTGCGCCGGCGACCGGCGGCTGCGCCGTTTTCTGGATCTGCAGCTGCGGCTCTACTCCCAGGAACCGGCGGATCGAACCGCCGCCCTCTACGGCGCCACTGTGCTGGCCGTGGCCCAGGAGCCGCTGGGCCTGTGGCACCTGCACGGCTCGATGCAGACCCTCAGCGATCAGCTGGAGCTGGCGCTGCAGCGGGCCGGCGGCCGGCTGTGGCTGCGGCACCGGCTCAGCGGTCTGCGGCCGACCGCGTCCGGCCTCTGGGAGCTGGCGGTGAGCAGCGGCCGCAACCAACCTGCCGGCCCTCTGCGCGCCCGCGACGTGGTGCTCGCCATTCCACCCCAGAGCCTGCCGGAGCTGCTGGGAGAGGCCCTGCCGGAGGGCTACCGCCACCGCCTGCAGGGGCTGGCCGACCCCTCCGGTGCCCTGGTGCTCTACGGGGCGGTGCCGCGCTCGGCGCTGCCGGCCGCCGTCCCCACCCACCTGCAGATCGACGGCACCAGCCCGGGCTCCCTGTTCGTGTCGGTGAGTCAGGAGGGCGACGGCCGGGCTCCGGCGGGCCAGGCCACGGTGATCGCCAGCGTGTTCACCCCGGCGCGGCCCTGGTTCGGCCTCGAGCCCTGCGCTTACGACGCCGCCAAGGCGGCAGCCCAGGAGTCGATCCAGGCCGGCCTGGAACGGGGATTGGGCCTGCTGCCCGCAGCCTGGCTGCATGCCGAGCTGGCCACGCCGCGG
>JAWOBH010000243.1:0-5638 GCA_046498125.1 Prochlorococcaceae cyanobacterium
GGCCAACGACAGCAACGAGACCGCTGCCACCGAGCAGATGGCCTGTCATCGACTTGGTGGAACTCACCGGCACCCGGTAGGCGTGGTCACCCAGGGCGCTCTTGATGGCGGCGGTCTCGTTGCTGTCGTTGGCCTGGGTGCTGGTGCCGTGGGCGTTCACGTAATCCACGGCCTCGGGTTCGAGGCCGGCATCGTGCAGGGCCAGGCGCATGGCCTCGGCCCCGCCCACGCCGCCGGGGGAGGGGGCCGTCATGTGGTGGGCGTCACAGGTCATCCCGTAGCCCACCACCTCGGCCAGGATGCGGGCGCCGCGGGCGCGGGCATGGTCGAGGCTCTCAAGCACCAGCACGCCGGCGCCCTCACCGATCACAAAGCCGTTGCGCTCGGCATCGAAGGGTCGGCTGGCGGTGGCCGGGTCGTCGTTGCGGAAGGACAGAGCCTTGGCACTGGCGAAGCCCGCCACCCCCAGCGGGGTGATCGCCGACTCGGCACCACCGCAGATCATCACGTCGGCCAGTCCCAGCTGGATCAGGCGGTAGGCGTCGCCGATGGCGTTGGAGCCGGCGGCGCAGGCGGTGGCCACGGCGCTGCTGGGGCCCTGGGCGCCGAGGGCGATCGCCGTCAGGCCTGTGGCCATGTTGGGGATCATCATCGGCACGCAGAACGGGCTGACCCGATCCGGTCCCCGATCGTTGAGCACGTGGGCCTGGGTCTCCATCATCAGCAGCCCGCCCACGCCCGAGCCGATGGCGGTGCCCACCCTCTGGCGGTTGCTGTCATCGATGACCAGACCGGCATCGGCCACTGCCTGCTTGGCGGCCACCACCCCGAACTGGCAGAAGCGGTCCCAGCGCTTGGCCTCCTTGGGCTCCAGCCAGCCCCTCGGATCGAACTGCTTGACCTCTGCGGCGAAGCGGCAGGCATGGCGACTGGCATCGAAGAGGGTGATGCCCGCCACGCCGTTGCGCCCGCTGCTCAGACCCTCCCAGTAGCTGGGGACGTCGTTGCCGATCGGTGTGAGCGCGCCGAGGCCGGTGACGACGACACGCTGGAGACCCTCAACCATGGAGCGGTTCAGGCCTGCTTCTCTTGGATGTAGTTCACGGCATCACCCACGGTGGCGATGCCTTCGGCGGCCTCGTCGGGAATCTCGATGTCGAATGCCTCCTCAAGCGCCATCACCAGCTCCACGGTGTCCAGCGAGTCGGCGCCCAGGTCGTTCTGGAAATTCGACTCGGACTTGACCTCGGCGGCGTCGACACTGAGCTGGTCGGCAACGATCGAGCGCACTTTCTCGAAGATCGCTTCCTGGGACATGGCCGCTGTGAGAATCGAGGCACTCTACGGGTCACCCGGCCGGCCCTCCGCGTTCGACGGCCCTCCGCGTTCGACGGTCGGCCTGGGTCCAGCGGTCGGCGTGCGTATGAACAACGGTGAAGGGCTCGCCGGGGCCGCGGAAAGGATCCGGACGCGTTGGGTACCTTTGGCCCACGCCGAGTCTCAGCACCTCCGGAGTTCAGATGTCCCACGCCGTCAAGATCTACGACACCTGCATCGGCTGCACCCAGTGCGTGCGGGCCTGCCCACTCGACGTGCTCGAGATGGTGCCCTGGGACGGCTGCAAAGCCGGCCAGATCGCCTCCTCCCCCCGCACCGAAGACTGCGTGGGCTGCAAGCGCTGCGAAACGGCCTGCCCCACCGACTTCCTCAGCATCCGGGTCTACCTGGGCGACGAAACCTCCCGCTCCATGGGTCTCTCCTACTGAACCTGGATGAGCCCGGCCGCTGCCGGCCTCCGGCACTGTCCACCAGCCCCGCTTCCATAAGCTCAGGCCCGGCCAGAAGCCGGGCTTTTTTATTGCCATAGCCCTATGTGCGGGATCGTTGCCCTGATCGGATCGCGGGAGGCCGCTCCCCAGCTACTGGAGGGGCTGCGCCAGCTGGAATACCGGGGCTACGATTCCGCCGGCATCGCCACCGTGGAAGTGGGTGCTGACACCGGCGCCGGCACCCTGCACTGCCTGCGGGCCCAGGGCAAGCTGGTGAACCTGGCAGCCCGGCTGGAGAGCCAGGGAGCGCCAGGACACTGCGGCATCGGCCACACCCGCTGGGCCACCCACGGCAAGCCCGAGGAGCGCAACGCCCATCCCCACCTCGACGGCAGTGGCGCGATGGCGGTGGTGCAGAACGGCATCATCGAAAACCACCGCAGCCTGCGGGAGGAGCTGCAGGCGGCCGGGGTGGTGTTCCGTAGCGACACCGACACCGAGGTGATCCCCCACCTGGTGGCCCGCCAGCTGGACGGCTGGCAGCAGCAGGGGCGACGGCCCTCCGGGCAGCTGCTGCTCGAGGCCGTGCAGGCGGTGCTGCCGCTCCTTAACGGCGCCTATGCCCTGGCGGTGATCTGGGCTGAGACGCCTGGGGCGCTGGTGGTGGCCCGGCGGGCGGCACCGCTGCTGATTGGCCTGGGGGAGGGCGAGTTTCTCTGCGCCAGCGACACCCCGGCCCTGGCGGGCTTCACGCGCACGATTCTGCCCCTCGAGGATGGCGAGACAGCCCTGCTCACGCCTCTCGGCATCGAGCTCTACGGCGGTGACGGCGAGCGTCAGCAGCGCACCCCCAGCCTGCTCAGCGGCACCGAGCACGTGGCCGACAAGCGCAGCTTCCGCCACTTCATGCTCAAGGAGATCCACGAGCAGCCGGAAACGGCGGCCCTGTGGGTGGCGCGTCACCTGCCTGAGCCGATGGCGCCGGCCGGGTCCGACCATCCCGGCGAGCAGCCGCTGGTGGCCCTGCCCCTGGATGAGGCCGTGTTCAGTGGTGTGGAGCGCATCCAGGTGCTGGCCTGCGGCACCAGCCGCCACGCAGCCCAGGTGGGGGCCTACCTGCTCGAGCAGCTGGCCGGCATCCCCACCAGCGTCTTCTACGCCAGTGAGTTCCGCTACGGACCGCCTCCCCTGGCGCCGCACACCCTCACCATCGGCGTCACCCAGTCAGGTGAAACGGCTGACACCCTGGCGGCGCTGGCGATGGAGCAGGAGCGGCGCCAGCTGATCGCCGATCCGGCCTACGCGCCCCGTCTGCTGGGCATCACCAACCGGCCCGAGAGTTCCCTGGGCCGGCTGGTGCCCCACCTGCTCGACATTGGCGCCGGCATCGAGGTGGGCGTGGCCGCCACCAAGACCTTCCTGGGCCAGCTGCTGGCCTTCTACGGCCTGGCCCTGGCCTTCGCCGAGCGGCGGGTGGGCCAGCAGGCCGGATTCGGAACGGGAGGCGGCACGATCAGCCGCGAGCGGCTGCTGGCGCTGGTGGGTGAGCTGCGGGCGATGCCGGAGTTGCTGCGCCAGCTGGTGCTCGACCACGACCAGCGCAGCGAGGCTCTGGCCCACCGCTTCGAGAGCACCCAGGACGTGATCTTCCTGGGCCGCGGCATCAATTTCCCGATTGCCCTCGAGGGGGCCCTCAAGCTCAAGGAGATCAGCTACATCCACGCCGAGGGCTATCCGGCCGGGGAGATGAAGCACGGGCCCATCGCCCTGCTCGATGCCAAGGTGCCGGTGGTGTCGATCGCGATGCCGGGCACCGTGTTCGACAAGGTGCTCAGCAACGCCCAGGAGGCCAAGGCCCGCGACGCCCAGCTGATCGGCGTGGCACCGGCCTGCGCCGACACCGAGATCTTCGATGTGCTGCTGCCGGTGCCGGCGGTGGATGAGCTGCTCAGCCCCCTGCTCACGGTGATTCCGATGCAGCTGCTGAGCTATCACATCGCCGCCCACCGGGGCCTGGATGTGGATCAGCCCCGCAACCTGGCCAAGAGCGTCACCGTGGAGTAGTGCGGCGGTCAGCCCATGGCCTCCTGGGGCGAGCGCTGGGGTTGGTCGCTGCGGCCGTAGCGATCCTGGAAGCGCACGATGTCGTCCTCGCCCAGGTAGGCACCGCTCTGCACTTCGATCATCTCCACCGGGATCTTGCCCGGGTTGGTGAGCCGGTGCTTGGCCCCCAGGGGGATGTAGGTGCTCTGGTTCTCGCCCACCAGTTCCTGCGCGCCGTCCTTCTCCACCACCGCCGTTCCTTTCACCACCACCCAGTGCTCAGCGCGGTGGTGGTGCATCTGCAGGGACAGGCTGGCGCCTGGGTTGACCACGATTTTCTTCACCTGCCAGCGCTCGCCCTCCACCACGCCGTCGTAGGAGCCCCAGGGCCGGTAGATCTTGCGGTGGGCGCGGCTCTCGCGGGCCCCCGCCTCCTCCAGCAGCCCCACCACGGTCTTGACGTCCTGGGCCTGATCGCGGTGGGCCACCAGCACCACGTCGTCAGTTTCCACCACCACCAGGTCCTCCACCCCCAGGCCCACCACCAAGCGGTGTTCGCTGCGCAGGTAGCAGTTGCGCGAGGCCTGGCTGATCACCCGCCCGCGCAGCACGTTGCCGGCGGCGTCCTGATCGGCCGTTTCCCACAGGGCGCTCCAGCTGCCCACATCGCTCCAGCCGGCCTGGAGGGGCAGCACGCTGCCGAGCTGGGTTTTCTCCATCACCGCCACATCGAGCGCCACGCTGGGGCAGCCGGCGAAGGCTTCGCGCTCCAGGCGCAGGAAGTCGAGATCGGCGGCGTCATGCTCCAGGGCTGAGCGGCAGGCGCTCACCACCTCCGGGGCCAGCCGCTCCAGTTCAGCCAGGATGGCGCTGGCGCGGAACAGGAACATGCCGCTGTTCCAGGTGAAGCGGCCGCTGGCGAGGAAGGCCTCGGCGCTGGCCCGGTCGGGCTTCTCCACGAAGCGGGCGATGGGCAGCGGCTGGCCGATCTCAGGGCCGTCGAGGGGAGCGCGGGCCTCGATGTAGCCGTAGCCGGTTTCCGGCGCGGTGGGCACGATTCCGAAGGTCACCAGCCGCCCCGCCTCCGCTGCCGCCAGGCCGGCGGTCACGGTCTGGCGGAAGCGGGCGGCGTCGCGGATCACGTGATCGGCCGCCAGCACCAGCAGCAGCGGGTCCTCGCCCTGGGCGGTGGCCTGCAGGGCCGCCACCGCCACCGCCGGCGCGGTGTTGCGGCCGATCGGCTCCAGCAGGATGCCGGCCGGCTCGACGCCGATCTGGCGCAGTTGCTCGGCCACGATGAAGCGGTGGTCCTCGTTGCAGATCAGCAGCGGTGGCGCCAGGCCCGGCAGACCGTCCAGGCGCTGCTGGGTCTGCTGCAGCAGGGTCTCCTCGCCGTCACCGGCCAGGGCCCAGTACTGCTTGGGGTAGCTGGCCCGTGAGAGGGGCCAGAGCCGGGTGCCGGTGCCGCCGCAGAGGATCACCGGTACGAGGGGGGTGGGGACCATGGAGGTGGGGGCCATGGACTTGATGTTGAGGAGATTGGTCATTAAACGTCAAACTTTCCATCTTTTGCAGTCAATCCGCCAACGGATGCCTGTAGCCCGTGCTCAGAGCTCCAGCAGCCCCGGCGGCGGGGTGATGCCGATCCAGCCCTGCTCCAGGTGCACCTCCGGCACGATCGGCTGCACGAATGGGATCAGCACCCGCCGTTCGCCGATCGCCACCTCCAGCAGGTCGTTGCCGGCGTGCAGCAGGTTGGTCACGGTGCCCACCGCCGCGCCGCTCTCCAGCAGACGCACCTCCAGGCCCACCAGATCGAGCAGGTG
>JAWOBH010000280.1:0-5066 GCA_046498125.1 Prochlorococcaceae cyanobacterium
CACCGCCAGGGCCGGCTCGCTGGGGCTGTAGGCGGCGAAGTTGGCGGCCACGATCGAGGCCCGATCCGCGAACGGGGCCAGGCGCTCGGCGGCGGCGGCGCGGGCGCTCGGGTCCTGATCCAGTCCCATCAGGCGCAGGCCGGGATGGGCCTCGAGGAGCAGGGCGCTGTGGCCGCCGCCGCCGAGGGTGCAGTCGATCAGCAACCCTCCCTCTGGCCGGCCATCCAGCAGCTCCGTGAGGGGCTCCAGGCCCGCCAGCAGCGGCTCGGCCAGCACGGGCCGGTGGGTGAAGACCTGCGAAGACACCATTGAGCCATCCTGAACGAGAGCAGCGAAGGTAGAATCAGTCGAGCTTTCTACCCTTGGCCCCGACGGCTGCCTCCATGGGCATGAACATCAAGGACCCGGAGGTCCACGCCATGGCCAAGGAGCTGGCGGCCCGGCGCTCCACCACCGTGACCGATGCCGTGCGCCAGGCCCTGCGGGCCGAGCTGGAGCGCTGCGAACCCGACAGGGCAGCCCAGGAGGCCAACGCCAGAGCGGCGGCGGTGCTGGACCTGCTGCAGCGCTTCAAGCGCCTGTCCTGGCCCGATCAACGCAGCAGCGCCGAGCTCCAGGCCGAGCTCTACGACGACGACGGCCTGCCGGTCTGATGGCAATGGTGATCGACACCTCCGCCCTGCTGGCCATCCTCAAGGTGGAACCGGAAGCCCTTGCCTTCGTCGACTGCCTGAGGCACCCCGGTGCCCGGCGGATCTCCACGGCCACCCTGCTCGAGACCCGCCTCGTGGTGGAGCGGCAGCTCGGGGAAGCCGGCCAGGCCGAACTGGAACTGCTGCTGGCCCGGGCCGCGATCACGGCAATCCCATTGGAGGAGCTGCACGTGCACTGGGCCCTGCTGGGCTGGCGGCGCTACGGCAAGGGACGTCATCGGGCGGGGCTCAACTTCGGCGACTGCTTCAGCTACGGCCTGGCCATGGCGCTCGATCTGCCGCTGCTGTTCAAGGGGGCCGACTTCGCCGCCACGGACGTTGCCCCGGCCCTGGCTTCCTAAGATCCCCCAACCAGCCCGACGCCCCCAGGCCCCATGACGCAACTCGAGACGCGCACGGAGCCGATGGTGGTGAACTTCGGGCCCCACCACCCCTCCATGCACGGGGTGCTGCGGCTGGTGGTGACCCTCGATGGCGAGGACGTGGTGGACTGCGAGCCGGTGATCGGCTACCTCCATCGCGGCATGGAGAAGATCGCCGAGAACCGCACGAACATCATGTACGTGCCCTATGTGAGCCGCATGGACTATGCGGCTGGCATGTTCTATGAGGCGATCGTGGTGAACGCGCCTGAGCGCCTGGCCGATGTGCCGGTGCCGAAGCGCGCCAGCTACATCCGGGTGCTGATGCTGGAGCTGAACCGCATCGCCAACCACCTGCTCTGGCTAGGCCCTTTCCTGGCCGACGTGGGCGCCCAGACGCCGTTTTTCTACATCTTCCGCGAACGGGAGATGATCTACGACCTCTGGGAAGCGGCCACCGGCCAGCGGCTGATCAACAACAACTACTTCCGCATCGGCGGGGTGGCGGCCGATCTGCCCTACGGCTGGCTGGAGAAGTGCCTCGACTTCTGCGACTGGTTCGGCCCCAAGATCGATGAATACGAGAAGCTGATCACCAACAACCCCATCTTCCGCCGCCGCATCGAGGGCCTGGGCGCCATCGATCGCGAGCAGGCGATCAACTGGAGCCTCTCGGGTCCGATGCTGCGCGCCTCCGGGGTGCCCTGGGATCTGCGCAAGGTTGACCACTACGAGTGCTACGACGCGTTCGACTGGGATGTGGCCTGGGAGAAGGAGGGCGACTGCTTCGCCCGCTACCGGGTGCGCATCCAGGAAATGCGCGAGTCGCTGAAGATCCTCAGGCAGGCCTGCACGATGATCCCCGGCGGCCCCACCGAAAACCTCGAAGCCCGGCGCATGGCCGAGGGCAAGGGCAGTGAATTCGCCGGCTTCGACTATCAGTACGTGGCCAAGAAGGTGGCCCCCACCTTCAAGATCCCCGAGGGTGAGCTCTACACCCGGCTGGAGTCGGGCAAGGGCGAGATCGGTGTGTTCATCCAGGGCAACAACGACGTGACCCCCTGGCGGTTCAAGATTCGCGCCGCCGATCAGAACAACCTGCAGATCCTGCCCCACATCCTCAAGGGGCACAAAGTGGCCGACATCATGGCCATCCTCGGCTCGATCGACGTGATCATGGGATCTGTAGACCGATGAACAGCCCGGACCGCTGAAGCCCTTCCTGCGCCGGCTCCAGCACGCCGGCTTTCTGCTGCCCGCCGCGCTCACCGGTTACCTCTGGCTCAAGGGCGGCCATCCGACCCTGCCCGGCTGGCCCTGTCCGGTGCGGGCCCTCACCGGTGTGCCCTGCCCCACCTGCTTCCTCACCCGCGCTACCGAACTCGCCCTGCACGGGGATCTGGGGGGTTCGCTGCAGCAGCACGCCTTCGGGCCCCTGGCGGCAGCCACCCTGGTGGGCTGGTCGGTGCTGGCGATCCGCCGCCGGCGACTGCTGCCCTGCCGGCTGCCGCGGTGGTCGCTGGCGGCGGCAGCGCTGGGACTGGTGGGGGTGTGGGGCACGCGCCTGGCCCTGCAGCAGGCCCTGGGCTGGAGCACCTTCCCCGCCGTCTGAGGGGCGTTGGAGGCGAACGGGGCGTGACACCATGCCGTCATGGATCCCACCAGCTGGCTGCTGCTCTGCCGCACCGTGCGCTTCGGTGACACCGACGCCGCCGGGGTGATGCACTTCCACCAGCTGCTGCGCTGGTGCCATGAGGCCTACGAGGAGAGTCTGGAGCGCTTCGGAATCGCCGCCGCTGAGGTGTTTCCGGCCACCGCCGTCGGCTACGGCGCCGCCGTTCCCGCCGTGGCCCTGCCGATTGTGCACTGCCAGGCCGACTACCGGGCGCCGCTGGTGTGCGGCGACCCCCTGCGCATCCAGCTGGAGCCCCGGCGGGTCGATCCCGGCAGCTTCGAGGTGAGCTACAGGTTTCGCTGCGGTGAGCGGGAGGCGGCCCGGGGCCTCACTCGCCACCTGGCGATCGAGTCGGCCAGCCGCCGCCGCTACCCCCTGCCGGATGCCATCAACCGCTGGCTGGAGGCCTCGGCTGTGGGCCAGGGGATTCAGTTGCTCTGAGGGCCCAGCCCGGTCAGGTCCGGCGGAACACCAACCACAGGGCCGCCAGCTGCAGGGGAAGCAGGGCCGCCATCACCGCCGCCAGGGGCAACTGGACGCCGTCGTGGGGAACCACTCCCATCGCCCCCACGCTCAGCAGGGCCGCCCCCCCGAGCAGCAGCAACGGCCCACGCCGCCGCCGCACCACGATGCCCTGAGAATCGGTACCCTCAGAACCAGGGCTTTTCGGCATCGAGGTAGATGGTTTCGAACTCTTCGTTGGTTTTGGTGAGGTAGATAATGCCCTCGATCAGGCCGATCACGCCCATCACGAAACTGGCCACACCGCAGGTCACCACACCGCCGGCCAGGGACACCACCAGCATGATGATCGCCGGCTTGGTGTAGCCGAGGATGAACTTGTGCACGCCGAAGGCACCCAGGAAGATGCCGGTGAGCCCCGCCGCCAGCTTCTTGTTGCTGATTTCGCTATCGCTGAAGGTGCTCATCGGCGCCGGAATCAACAGGGTTGTGGCCCGCTTCTAGCGCCTGCAGCCAGCGCTGCCAACGACCCCGCTGCCATTTCCCCAGCGGCGATGGTGCCAGCGCCGGGCAGAGCAACCAGCGCCGCGGCCGCTCCGCCGGAGCCCAGGTGGCCG
This sequence comes from Prochlorococcaceae cyanobacterium, assembly GCA_046498125.1. Lineage (GTDB taxonomy): Bacteria > Cyanobacteriota > Cyanobacteriia > PCC-6307 > Cyanobiaceae > NIES-981. Next base: position 3,830 of record JAWOBH010000280.1, read on the forward strand.
CCAGCTGCCGCAAGTGGGCCAGCAACGCCGCCCCATCGGCGGCGGGCCGCGGGCGCACCAGGGCCACCAGCCGCTGGCCCCATTCGCGATCCTCAGCGGCCAGCAGCAGCACCGCCTGCAGGGGCAGGCCCGCCGCTGCCGCGGTGAGGCGCTGCTCCAGCTGTTCCGGGAACACGGTTTCGCCGCCGCTGTGGATGGCGCCATCAAGCCGGCCCAGCAGCTCCAGCCCCTGCGGCCCCAGCCGGCCGGCATCGCCGCTGCGCCACCAGCCGTCCGGGGCTAGGGGCAGGGGCCGCAGCCGGCCCGCTTCCAGCCAACCGGGGCTGAGGCGGCCGCAGCGCAGCTCCACGGCCCCACCAGAGGCCACGCCAGCAGAGGCCGCGCAGCGCAGCTCCACACCCGGCAGAGGCTGGCCGCAGCCGGCCACGCCGGCCAGGAAGCGCTGGGGCGGCAGGGCCGTGACCATGGCAGCGGTTTCCGTGGCCCCGTAGCAGGGGGCCAGGGGCAGGCCGGCGGCCCGGGCCCGCTCGGCCAGTTCAGCCGGCAACGGCGCCCCACCCACCCAGATCAGCGCCAGGCGGCGCAGCCAGTCCTCGCCCTCCGGCAGCGCCAGCAGGCGCTGCAGCTGGGTGGGCACCAGGGAGAGCAGCACAGGCCGGTGTCGGGGGAGGGGGGCCTCCTGGGCCAGCAGGGCCGGCCGGCGCATCCAGGCCGGCTCCAGCCGCCGGTGCTCCCCCCCCCACTGACGGGCCCGCAGCCAGGGCAGCAGTCCGCTGACGTGATGGAGTGGCAACGGGTTGAGGTGCAGGCAGGCGGCGGGATCGATCCCCAGCCCCTCCAGCCACAGACCCGTGCCCGCCGCCGAAGCCTGCAGCCGATCCAGGGGCAGCAGACACCAGCGCCGCCCGGCCCCGCCGCCAGCCCGGCTGCCGCCGCTGCCCAGCACCACCCCCGGGCCCCAGCGACGCTCCAGGGCGCCGGTGCCGCCAGGGCCGATCGCCGCCGCCAAAGCCGCCTGCTCCTGCGCCACCCGCGCGGCCAGGGGCACGATCCGTCCCTGGCGCCAGGCCAGGGCAAGCTGCACCGGCCCCAGGCCCCCCGAGATCGGCGGCTGAGATGTCACCGGCAGCCCTCCGCCGCCGCCTGCGCCCAGCCAGCCCCAAGGGCCGCCCGCCACACCAGCCGCGGCTCCGGGCCTGGCCCCGGGCTGGCAGGCGTCCGGGGGCCTGGCCAGTGC
>JAWOBH010000140.1:0-8872 GCA_046498125.1 Prochlorococcaceae cyanobacterium
GCCATCTGGAAGGCGGTGAAGGGCATCGAGCTGCCGCGACCGTTCGCACGCCTCACCTGGCAGGAGGCCATGGATCGCTACGGCACCGACCGGCCCGACACCCGCTACGGCCTGGAGCTCACCGATGTGAGCGACATTGTGGCGTCCATGGGCTTCAAGGTGTTCAGCGGCGCGGTGGCGGCCGGCGGCGCAGTGAAGTGCATCGCCGTGCCCGGCGGCAACGACGCCATCTCCAACGTGCGCATCAAGCCCGGCGGCGATGTGTTCAGCGAGGCCCAGAAAGCCGGCGCCGGTGGCCTGGCCTTCATCCGCGTGCGCGAGGGCGGTGAGATCGACACGATCGGCGCCATCAAGGACAACCTCTCCGCCGAGATGAAGGCCGAGCTGCTGGCGCGCAGCGGCGCCCAGCCCGGCACCCTGCTGCTGTTCGGCGCCGGCGACACCGCCACGGTGAACAAGGCCCTCGACCGGGTGCGCCAGTACCTGGCCCGCGAGCTGGGCCTGGTGCAGAGCGAGCGCGAGAACGACACCTGGAACTTCCTCTGGGTGGTGGAGTTCCCGATGTTCGAGTTCAACGCGGACGAGAACCGCCTGGAGGCCCTGCACCACCCCTTCTGTGCCCCCAACCCGGCCGACCTCGGCGCCGATCCGGCGGCCTGGGCCGACACCTTGCCCACCGCCCGCGCCCAGGCCTACGACCTGGTGCTCAACGGCCTGGAGCTGGGCGGCGGCTCGCTGCGCATCCACGATTCAGCCCTGCAGCGCCAGGTGCTGCAGACCATCGGCCTGCCGCTGGAGGAGGCCGAGCGTCAGTTCGGCTTCCTGATGGAGGCGCTGGACATGGGCGCCCCGCCCCACGGCGGCCTGGCCTACGGGGTGGACCGGATCGTGATGCTGCTGGCCGGGGAGGAATCGATCCGCGACACGATCGCCTTCCCCAAGACCCAGCAGGCCCGCTGCCTGCTCACCCAGGCCCCCGCCGGGGTGGCCCCCAGGCAGCTGCAGGAGCTGCACGTGGCCAGCACCTGGAGCGACGAGGACAGCTGAGCGGCAGGCGGGGACCCGGGGCCGGTGGGTGCTGGACCGATGCACCCCTGAAGGGTTACAAAGAAATCACTACGAGTTAGTCAGCCATGGCCCCCGTCACCGCCCCCCCGATCGACATCGGCATCCCCGAGGCCCAGCGTCAGAAGATCGCCGAAGGTCTCGGCCACGTGCTCGCCGACAGCACCGTGCTCTACGCCAAGACCCACGGCTTCCACTGGAACGTCACCGGGCCGATGTTCAACACGCTCCACCTGATGTTCATGGAGCAGTACACCGAGCTGTGGAACGCCCTCGACGAGATCGCCGAGCGCATCCGCGCCCTGGGCTGCCCCGCCCCCTTCGGCGGCAGCACCTACAGCGGCCTCTCCTCCGTGCCCGAAACCCACGGGATCCCCACCGCCCTGAAGATGGTGCGCGAGCTCGTGGAAGGCCATGAGGCCGTGGCCCGCACGATCCGCGGCGTGTTCGCGGTGGCCGAGGAGGCCAACGACCAGCCCACCGCCGACATGCTCACCCAGCGGCTGCAGATCCACGAGAAAACCGCCTGGATGCTGCGCAGCCTGCTGGAGGACTGAGCCCGTCGGGACATCTGGCGTCGGCCGGTCAACGCCCGCTGCGCGGGCGACACCGGCCTCTCCCCAGCCGCCCCGACGACACGGCAGCCTCGGCGAGCAGCTGATGGTTCGCAGGTTCGGCAAGTTGTGCCTGAGGCAGGGGTGCTGAGGCAGGGGTGGAGTCTGCTGGAGACCCGCGCAACAGGTGGGAGCTCGCATTCCACCGCCCGCTGGGGCCGTGATGCGGTGAGGCCGGCGTTGCCCGCCCCGCGGGCTCGCCCGGCCGAACCGATCACGGCCCCCGGGCACGCCTTGTGGCCACGGGTACATTGAACAATCGGCCGAAACTCCATGCCCAGCCCCGCCAGCCAGCGAACCCCCAAGTTCGTGTTCGTGACCGGCGGGGTGGTGTCGAGCATCGGCAAGGGGATCGTGGCCGCCAGCCTCGGCCGGCTGCTCAAGAGCCGTGGCTACAGCGTGTCGATCCTCAAGCTCGACCCCTACCTGAACGTGGATCCGGGGACGATGAGCCCCTACCAGCACGGTGAGGTGTTCGTCACCGAGGACGGCGCCGAGACCGACCTCGACCTGGGACACTACGAGCGCTTCACCGACACGCCCCTGTCACGCCTGAACAGCGTGACCACCGGCTCGATCTACCAGGCGGTGATCAACAAGGAGCGCCGAGGCGACTACAACGGCGGCACCGTGCAGGTGATCCCCCACATCACCGGCGAGATCCGCGCCCGCATCCACCGGGTGGCCGCCAACAGCGGCGCCGAGGTGGTGATCGGCGAGATCGGCGGCACCGTGGGCGACATCGAATCGCTGCCGTTTCTGGAGGCGATCCGCGAATTCCGCGGCGACGTGGGTCGACACGACATCGCCTACGTGCACGTCACCCTGCTGCCCTACATCGGCACCTCCGGCGAGCTCAAGACCAAACCCACCCAGCACTCGGTGAAGGAGCTGCGCTCGATCGGCATCCAGCCCGATGTGCTGGTGTGCCGCAGCGACCGGGAGATCAGCGCCGACCTCAAGCGCAAGATCGGCGGCTTCTGCGGCGTGCCGGAGCGGGCCGTGATTCAGGCCCTGGATGCCGACAGCATCTACGCGGTGCCCCTGGCGCTGGAGCAGGAGGGCCTCTGCCGCGAGGTGCTCGACGCCCTGGGGCTGGAGGACCGCAGCAGTGACATGGCCGGCTGGGCCGAACTGGTGACCAAGCTGCGCCACCCAGGCCCGGCAGTGAAGGTGGCGCTGGTGGGCAAATACGTGCAGCTCAATGACGCCTACCTTTCGGTGGTGGAGGCCCTGCGCCACGCCTGTCTGGAGCGCGATGCCTCCCTCGACCTGCACTGGGTGTGCGCCGAGCAGATCGAGCAGCAGGGGGCAGAGATCCTGCTGGCGGGGATGGACGCGGTGGTGGTGCCGGGAGGCTTCGGCAACCGTGGCGTGGACGGCAAGGTGGCGGCGATCCGCTGGGCACGGGAGCAGCGGGTGCCGTTCCTGGGGCTCTGCCTGGGCATGCAGTGCGCCGTGATCGAATGGGCCCGCCACGTGGCCGGCCTGGCTGGCGCCACCAGCGCCGAGCTCGATCCCGCCAGCCCCCATCCGGTGATCCACCTGCTGCCGGAGCAGCAGGACGTGGTGGATCTGGGCGGCACCATGCGCCTGGGCGTGTACCCCTGCCGCCTGGCTCCCGGCAGCCTCGGGCACCGCCTCTACGGCGAGGAGGTGGTGTACGAGCGGCACCGCCACCGCTACGAGTTCAACAACGCCTACCGGCAGGCATTCATCGATTCGGGCTACCGGATCAGCGGCAGCTCCCCCGACGGCCGCCTGGTGGAGCTGGTGGAACTGCAGGGCCACCCCTTCTTCACCGCCTGCCAGTACCACCCGGAATTCCTCTCACGCCCCGGCCGCCCCCACCCCCTGTTCCGGGGACTGATCGAGGCGGCCCAGGGTCGGCAGGGTGAGGGGCACCACAACGTCCAGGAGACGCAGACCGCGGCAGCTCGCCAGGAATGGCCCGTGCGGGCCTGAGTTCAGGGTGCGCTGAAGGGATCAGATGTCAACCCACAGCTTCAGCCGTCTCAGGGCCTGGGCGATGGCAGCTCACAGCCGCCGCAGCGAATCGGTCTTGTCCTGGAAGCCACCCAGCAGCAGCTGCAGGTAGCTCACCTTGCGCAGCTTGATGTTGGCCGTGAGCGACATGCCCACCTGCAGGGGCAGCTCCTGGCCACTCTTCAGCCTGAACTGCTGCGAGTTGAGGGCCACCGTGGCCGGGAAGCGATAGCTGGGATTGCGCTCATCGGGGGGCAGGGCGTCGGAGCCGATCGACTGGAGCGTGCCCGCCAGGGTGCCGAAGTCACTGGCGCGGAAGGAATCGATGCTGATCTCCACCGGCTTGCCCACCTGCACGAAGCCGATGTCGCTGCTGTTGATCTCCACCTTGGCCTCCAGGTCGTTGAAGGGCACGATCGTCATCACCGGCTCGCTGCCCTGGGCCACGAAGCCCGGCCCGGTGGGCTTGAGGTCGAACACCAATCCATCCACCGGCGATCGCACATCCTGGTAGCGCACGTTCACCGTGGATTCGCTGAGCCGGCCGCGCAGATCGGCCAGCTCGCTGTTGAGCTGGGCGATCGCCTGCTGCAGGATCGCCGTCTGGCGGTTGCGGTCCACCCGCACCTTCTCCAGCTCCCCCTCCACCTCCCGAACCTGGTTGCGCTGCTGCAGCATCTGCAGTTCGGGCACCGCTCCATCCCGCTGCAGCCCCTCGAGCCGCCCGAGGATCTCGCCCTCCAGCTCCAGGTTGCGCTGCAGCACCAGCTGCTCGGTGTCGTTCAGGTTCAGGTAGCGCTTGAGCTCCAGCTGCTTGAGGCGCAGCTGGTCCTGGCGGGCCGCGATCGACTCGTTCAGGGCCTGCTGGCGATCCAGGGCGGCCTCGTTGTCGAGCCGCAGCAGCACCTGGCCCGCGCTCACCCGCTCGCCCTCCTGCACCAGCATCTGGTCGAGCACACCGCCCACCGGCATCTGCACGCTGCGCACATCGCCGATCGGCTGCAGCTTCCCCGCCGCCACCACCACCTCTTCGGTGCGGGCCAGCACCAGCCAGGCCAGGGCGGCGCCGGTGGTGCCGAGCAGGGCCCAGGTGATCGTGCGCGCCAGAAACCGCGACTGCTGCAGCGCCAGGGTTTCATGGCTGCTCTGCACCCGCCGCTCAAGGGCGTTCTGGCCGGCCTTCACCAGGGCCCCGGGTCTGCGCATCAACGTCATCAGCCGGCCTCCTGCTGGCGGTAGAGGGCGTAGTAACGGCCACGCCGCTCGATCAGTTCATCGTGGCGCCCCACCTCAGCGATGGCGCCCTCGTGCAGCATCACGATCAGATCGGCGCGGCGGATCGTGGACAGCCGGTGGGTGATGAAGAACACCGTGCAGTCGCGCAGGTTGTCGAGCAGGTTGTCGCACACGCGCCGCTCGGTGTCGTAGTCGAGGGCGCTGGTGGCCTCATCCAGCACCAGCAGCCGGGGCTGGCTGAGCAGGGTGCGGGCCAGGGCCAGGCGCTGGCGCTGGCCGCCCGACAGCCCCGCCCCGCGCTCACCCACCGGAGCGCTGTAACCCCCAGGCAGCTCCATGACGAAGTCGTGGGCGCAGGCCATGCGGGCGGCGGTGATGATCGCCTCACTGCCGGCGTCGGGATCGGTGAGGGCAATGTTCTCGGCCACGCTGCCGGTGAACAGCAGCGGCTCCTGGGGCACGATGCCGATCTGGCGACGCAGCGAATAGAGCTCCACCTTGTCGATGTCGCAGCCGTCGATCAGGATCCGCCCCTCGCCGGGGGCATAGAGGCGCGAGAGCAGCTTCATCAAGGTGCTCTTGCCGCTGCCGCTCTGGCCCACCACCCCCACGAAGGTGCCCGCCGGGATGCGCAGGTCGATGTGTTGCAGCACCTGGGTGGAGGTGCCGGGGAAGGCGAAGCTCACGTTCTGGAACACCACCTCCCCGGCGATCGGCGGCAGCGGGATCTTGCGGCGGTCGGCCTCATTGCTCTCCTCCGGCGTGTCCACCACATCGGCCAGGCGCTCGAACGACACCTTCAGCTCCTGGATGTTCTGCCAGATCGAGGACAGCCGCAGCAGCGGCTGGGTGACGTAGCCCGAGATGATCCGGAAGGCGATCAGCTGGCCCAGGGTCATCTCGGCGTTGAGCACCAGCGAGGCCCCCACCCACAGCACCAGCAGCTGGGAGAGTTTCTGCAGCACCTGCGACGTCTCCACCAGCGCCGTGCCGGTGATCGTCTTCTCGAAGCTGCGGGCGATGTAGCGGGTGTAGAGGTCCTGCCACTTCCAGCGGCTGATCATCTCCACGTTCTGGGCCTTCACCGTCTGGATGCCGGTGAGCACTTCCACAAGGTGACTCTGGGTGCGGGCGTTCTCCTGGGCGGCGGCGCGGTACTGACGCCGGAACAGGGGCGCCCCCAGCACCGTGAGCCCCACCTGGATCGGCAGCACGCACAGGGCGATCAGGGTGAGCAGCCAGCTGTAGATCAGCATCACGGCGATGTAGATCACCGAGAAGGCCGTATCCAGGAGGGTGGTGAGCGCCTGGCCGGTGAGGAATTCGCGGATCTTCTCCAGCTCCGCCACCCGTGTGCCGAGTTCCCCCACCGGCCGGCGGTCGAAGTAGCTCAGCGGCAGGCGCAGCAGGTGATCGATCACCTCCGAGCCCAGGCGCAGGTCGATGCGGTTGGTGGTTTCCGTGAACAGGAAGGTGCGCAGGGCGCCGATCACCCCCTCCATCAGTGTCACCACCACCAGGGCGATGCCCAGCACCTGCAGGGTGTCGAGGCTGCGCTGGCTGATCACCTTGTCGATGATCACCTGGATCAGCAGCGGGTTGGCCAGGCTGAACAGCTGCACCACGAACGAGGCCAGCAGCACCTGCAGGAGGATGCCGCGGTAGCGCTGCAGGGCCGGCCAGAACCACTCGAAGCCGAAGCGCTGCTCCGGGGTGGTGTTGCTGCGCTCCAGCATCAGCACGTCGATGCCGTCGGGGAAGGCGGCCTCGATCCCGTCCGGCGGCAGCTCCACCCAGCCCTCGCGGGGGGAGGCCAGCACCAGGCCGCGGGCGTCGGCGGCCCGCACCAGCGCCATGCCCCCCTTCCAGTTCACCAGGGCCGGCACCTGCAGGCGCGTGCCCAGCTGGGGCGGCACCCGCACGCCGCTCACGTGCAGGCCCATCATCGCGGCGATGTTGCCGCACAGCTGCAGGTCGGGCGTCTGGCCGCGGCCGAGCACATCGCGCAGGATCTTCTCGATCGCGTCGCGGCGGAAGGGCAGCTTCAGCTGGGCCGCCAGCATCTGGAAGCAGGCCAGGGTTTCATCCAGCGGCCCGCTGGCGCGCACCAGCGTCAGCTCCGGCCGGTCGCGCTGGCCCAGATCCAGGCCGCTGGCCAGCGGTCCGGCGGCGGCGGGCATCAGCTGGGATCCCGCGGCGGTAGTCGCCTCGGCCGGCTGAGGCGGCTCCGACGGCGCCAGCACCGCCTGCAGCGGCCCGGCCGGCAGGGCGATCAAGCGCGGCGGCAGTGGCGGCCTCACCCTGGGCACGCCCTCGCTCGGATCCAGCTCACTGCCCAGGGGGAGATCGGCCAGGTTGTGGCTGGCGGCGAACAGCAGCTCCTGGGCCGTGAGGGTCTGCAGCCCCTCGCGCGTAGGCGGCACCAGACGGGCCACCGGCGCCAGCTCCCGCCACAGGCCCAGCAGCGTCACATCGGCCTGGGGCCGGCGCTGCAGCAACACCTCCAGCAGGGCCAGCAACTCGGCACTGAACAGCCGGCCGGCGCACCAGTCCGCAAACGCCGGCTCCTCCTGCAGCAGCGCCAGCATCCGGGCATCGGCGATCGCCAGCACCTCCAGCTCGCCGGCCGCCGCCACCTCCTCGCAGGGGGCGGCCCGCAGCAGCGAGGCCAGCCCCACCCAGGCCCCGGGCCCCAGCTTCTCGGCGGTGCGCAGGGCGCCGCCATCGCGCACCAGCAGCCGGGCCTGACCGCGCAGCAGCAGCAGGATCTGGGAGGGAATCAGGTCGTCGTGGCAGAGCACCTGGCCGAGGGCGTAAAGCCGCCGCTCGCCGCTGGCCAGCAGGCGATCACGCAGGGCCTCGCCAAGCCCCTCGAGGCCGGGAAGGGATGCTGCGGCAGAGGAATCGGTGGCGGGCATGGTGGTGGGAATGCGCGGGCGGCTCAGGCCTGAACCGGCTCGGGAGCGGCAGCCAGGGCCTGCAGGCGGCGGTCCACCTCGCCGTCGAGCCAGTCGTTGAACAGCTCCTGGGTCATGGCATCGGCGGCCTCCGGCCCGAAGCTGGCGGGTACCAGGCTTTCCAGCCGCACCAGCAGCCACCACGACTCAATCGCAAACGGCTCCAGCACAACCCCCGGCTCGCTGGCCCTCAGACGACCCACCAGCTCAGGATGGCCCTGATCGAGCGGCACTGGTCCAACGATCCCGCGGGTGGCCCGCTCAGGACCCTCGGCGTAGCGCACCGCCAGCGCGCCGAAATCAGCCTCGCCCTCGCTCACCTGCAGAAACAACTCGCGGGCCAGACCCGGATCCCGGGTGCGCAGCAGGCTGTAGACCACCTGATCGAGGTTCTGCTTGCGGGCCAGGAAGCGCGACTCGGCCTTGGGGGCGAAGTGCTGCTGACAGTGCTTCCAGATCTTCACCGGATAGGTGATCCGGTAGTCCAGATCGACAGCGGACAGGCACTGGCTGCGGGCGTAGTCCTGGAGCACCTGCTCATCGGCCAGGCCCCGGTCCTCCATGAACTGCCTCCGGGCCGCCTGGCACTCCTCCGGCTCCAGCTCAACCGAGGCCAGCAGCGTGTCCAACAGCTCCTGGCGCAGGTAGCTGCGCAGAAGGCCATAGCGGGCCAGACGGGCCGGGTCAGGAGTGGGCATCACACATGTTGGGTCACTCCATTTTGCACCATGCCCCGGCCATGCCCAGGTCCTTCAGCGATCAGCACTCGTCGCCCCACAGCATTGACGCTGCAGAGGGTGATCCGGTCTCGGAGTAAGGAGGGACTCCTGAAAAAGCCACCTGCCGGTTGCATCCGAATGTTTCGAAAAAGCGGTGCGTAGGCGGCTCACGTGCACGGGTATACAGCCAGCAATGAATCGACTGTCTCAAGCCGCCAAATGGTCCTGAAGCCCATCCAGAAGGATCGTGACCATTGCCAGGCGCATAACCAGTCAAAGATAGAGACAAAAAAGA
>JAWOBH010000136.1:0-9183 GCA_046498125.1 Prochlorococcaceae cyanobacterium
GCTCCAGGTCCAGCACCTGCTGGTCCCATTCCCTGGCGCGCAGCCCCAGGCTCTCCAGCCACACCCTTTGGGGGGCCTGCAGCCAGGCCAGCAGGTCGCCGTGGCTGGCCGTTGCGGAGGCGGCCGTTGCGGAGGCGGCCGTTGTGGAGGCTGCTGCTGGGGCGGCGGCCGGCGTGGCGGTGGCGGCCAGGGGGGCCGGTGGCCGGGGCCGGCGCCGCTCCAGCAGACGGCGGGCCTGGAGCAGGCGCCGGTCGCTGCAGATCGGTGGCCTTCCCCCCTCCGGCAGAAAGTTGCGCCGCTCCAGCGGATTGGCGGCCGGCTCGCGCAGGAGCTGGGCCATCGCCGGCTGCCCCAGCTCCTGCTCCAGCAGCGTCAGCCACTGGCGCACGGGGGTGCTGGGCATCAGCGGCTCGCCACTGCGGCTGTCACGGCTGCTCCAGGTGATCAGCAGGTGCTGACGGGCCGAGAGCAGGCTCTCCAGCAGCACGTAGCGGTCTTGATCGGCGGGGCTGGGATCCCCCAGTCGGCGCTGGTGCTCCAGCAGGTGGAACCCCGGTCGCTCGCGCTGGCGCGGGAAGCTGCCGCCATCGAGCCCCATCAGCACGATCACCCGGTGGGGGATGGCCCGCATCGGTTCCAGGCCGCTGATCGTGAGGGCGCCGGAGCGGTGCCCGAAGCGGCCGCTGTCGGCGGCCAGCCGTTCGCCCAGCACCTCCGCGAGCACCGCCGCCGGCAGGGTCAGGGTGCTGTCACCGGCCACCGCCAGCCAGTCGGCCAGGGCGGTGTGGATCGGCGGCAGCTCCCAGGCCCGCTCGCCGCCGTCCGCGAACAGGTCAATCAGCAGTTGGCGCAGCAGCGGCCCCCAGGCGGCCGGGGTTCGCGGCTGGGCCAGTTGCCGGAGGGCCCGCCGCAACCCCTGCAGCAGCCCCAGCCAGCGGCTCTGCTGCTCCAGGCTTGCCCCCATCGCCAGGGGGGCGGTGCCACCCGGTGCCAGGCCTGGCTGCTCCGGCAGCACCAGCCCCAGCAGCAGCCGGTCGATCGCCCAGCTGAGGCTGTGGCCGGGCTCGCCGGCGCGGGCGTTGGCGTCGAGCCCCCAGCGGAACCCCGCCCGCTGCAGCAGGGCGGTGATCGCCCCGGCCTCGTCGGGGTCGATCCCGTGGCGGCTGAGCAGCGGGCCGCTGGCCAGCAGCCCCTCCAGGGCCGAGGCCGTGAGCCGCTCGCCGGCCAGCTCCAGCAGGGCCAGCAGAGCCTGGGCGATGCCTGGATCGCTCTGCTGGCTGCGGTCGGTGAGCCGCCAGGGCAGGGCCACGCCGGTGGCGCCCACGTCTCCGAACACGGCGGCCACCAGGGGTGCGAAGGCATCCACCTGGGGCGTCATCACCAGCACGTCGCGGGGGGCGAGGCTGGGGTCGTTGGCCAGCAGCTGCAGCAGCCGGTCGCGCACGATCTGCACCTGGCGCAAGCGCCCCGGGCAGGCCAGGAACTCCAGGGAGTGATCGCCGGTCCGCAGCTCCAGGGTGGGGCGCTGGACCGGATCCACCAGCTGCTCCTGCAGCTGCTCCAGCAGGCTGGGGTTGCGGCCGCTGTCCTCAGCGGCCGTGGCGGCGCCCAGAAACAGATCCCGCTCCTGCCACTGGCCGAGCTGGGCCACGCCAGTGCCCTCCAGCAACTGCTGGAACTCGGCCCCCAGCCGGCCGAAGCGTGCCTCCAGCCGCGGCACCTCTAGCAGCCAGTCTTCCCCCAGGGGCGTGCTGGCGGCCTGGTCACGGCGGCGCCAGAGCTCCCGGCAGGGGGTGAGCAGGTAGAACTCCACCTCCACCAGGCCGGAGAGGGACTGGAGCAGCTCCACCTGCAGCGGCGCCATGGTGCTCAGGCCGAACAGGCGCAGGGAATTGGGAAGGCCTGAGGGCAGGGGTGCGCTGCCGTCGGCCGCCTGTTGCAGCCGGGCAATGGCCGCCTGCACCCGCAGTCCGAAGGGCTGCCGCTGCAGGCGCTCGGCCAGCTGCCGCAGCAGCAGTGGCTGCCAGTGCTGCTGCGGCGGCAGGGGCTGTCCGCCGCCATCGAGCGCCTGGCCCGCCAGCCAGGCCGTCAGCATCGCCGGTCGGTAGAGGGCGTAGTCGTCGAAGGCATCGGCGATCGCCCGGCCCAGCTGCCAGAGGGCCCGGTCGAGCTCTGGCCCGGCCTGGGGCGCTGTGCGGCGCTCCAGCCAGCGGCGCAGCGGCGTGGCCTCCGGCCGGGAGATCAGGGCCGGCAGCAGCTCCAGCAGCGGCCACACCAGCTCGCTGGCGCGCCATGGATCCCGGCCCGGCCCTGCGCCCGCTCCAGCGGCCACGGCGGGGTCGTCGGCGAGCAGGCGATCCACCAGCTCCCGCAGGTGCTGGCCGGGGAAGGGGAAGCGCAGCTGGGCGGCCACCCCGTCGGCGAAGGGGCTGTCGGGATCGCCCAGCCCCAGGGCCAGCTGCTCCCCCAGCCAGCGGCTGGTGGGCCAGGTGTTCACCACCACCTCCACCAGCTCGAACGGTCCCGGTGGCCGCAGGCGCAGCTGGGCGGCCAGCAGGTCGGCCAGCCATTCGATCCGGTTGCTGCGGTAAACGGTGAGCAAGACCGGCGGCGCTCAGCCCCGACAGGGCTGGAGTTGCGGTCCAGGAGGGTGGTGCCGCAGCGCCGCCAGCTGGTCGCGCATGGCCGGGGGCAGGGCCGGCGGCAGCTGCAGGCGTGGGAGCGGGCGTTGGCCGCTCACCTGCACCACCTGGCCGGTTTCGGGGCAGTAGGCACTGAGCTTGCCGCCATAGCAGGCCCCCGTGTCCACGATCACGATCGACCCCTGCCGCTGACGGCGGAGCTCCTTGCCGGGGGTGTGCCCCACCACCACCTGGCCGTAGCGGCCGTCGTAGGCGTCCCAGAAGGGGTGGCGCACGTGCAGATCGGGCTGCCAGCTGTGGGGATCGAAGCCGGCATGGGTGGCCACCCAGCCGCGCCCCGTGAACACCTGGGGCAGCCCCGCCAGTCGTCGGCGCCAGAGACGGCAGAGCGGGTCTCCCAGCTGGCGGTAGGTGTCGCAGCCGGCAAGCCGATCGCTGCCGCTGCCATCCTCCCCGGCCAGGTCAGCCACCAGGTCAGCCTCGTGGTTGCCCTGCAGCCACACGGCCCGGCCACTGCGCACCAGGCTCCAGGCCAGATCCATGGCCCGTTGAATCTGGGGGCCGCGGTTGATCACATCGCCGCAGAGCACCAGGCGCTCGTCGGCCGGAAGCAGCTGCAGCAGCCGCTGCAGGGCATCGGCGCAGCCATGGACGTCACCCACGATCCAGTGACGGGCCCAGTGACGGGCGGGCCGGGAGCGGGGCTGCATCAGATGGTGGCGTTGGACACAGTCTGCTCCTCCACAGCATCCTTGTCACCCGCACTGCCCGGCGCTGCCCCCAGCCTCGCGTCACCACCAGTACGGCTCAGCCATTGGTACGGTCGGCCCTGCGTCTGCGGGGCTGGGGATGGATCTGCGCTCGATGTCGGTGAGCCAGCGGGTGAAGGCTCTGGTGCAGGCCCTCAACGGAGCCCGGCGCACCAACGAAGCCCTGGCCCGCTGCAGCGATGGCGAGCAGATGCTGGATGTGCTCCTGGACGCCTCCGCCAAGCTCGGCCTCGGCCTCACCCGGGAGCAGCTGGCCAGCACCCCGCCGATCCGCGACTGGGTGTGGTGGAAGAACAAGGAAGCCCTGGTCACGATCGGAGACAACAAGCCGCGCTACCAGCAGGATGGTGGCCAGGGGAACGCCGAAAAACCCCGGCGACGCTTTCTGGGGCTGTTCTAGGCGGCGCTGGCCAGGGGGTCGGGAATGGTGGCGCTGGGGGCCTCGAAGCTGCCGCGCAGCACGAACTCCAGCCGCAGCTTGAGGAAGGTGATGAAGGTTTCGTCGGTGGACACCACCGCTGCCGCCGGCCGCGGCACGGCCTCGCTGCTGGCGGCCAGCCCAGCGCTGTCGAGAAAGGCCGGGCGGCGCACCAGCCAGAAGTCGATCTCCTTGCCCTGCTCGCCGTAGTGGCGCACCCGCTCCCGCAGCACCTCCTCCAGCGGCTCCTCCTCGGTGAGGAAGCGCTCGCTGGCGGCGACGAAGTGGTAGGTGCTCATGGGTGGCGGCTTGCGAACAGAGGGTCGCGGCGGGGATTCTGGACCAGCGCCTTCATCTCCCGCACCGCCTGCTCCAGGCCCACGGCCAGGGCGCGAGCCACGATCGTGTGGCCGATGTTGAGCTCCTCCATGCCGGCGATCGCCGCCACCGGCTCCACGTTCTGATAGGTGAGGCCGTGGCCGGCGTTCACCCGCAGGCCCAGGCTCCGGGCGATGAAGCAGCCCTCCTCCAGGCGGGCCAGGGCGCTGGGTTGCTCCTCCCAGCCCGCCTCGGCATAGCCGCCGGTGTGCAGTTCCACCCAGCGGGCGCCGGTGGCGGCACAGGCCTCCAGCTGGGGGGCATCGGCATCCACGAACAGGCTCACGGCGATGCCGGCCGCCTGCAGCCGGCCCACCTGGGCCTGCAGGCCTTCGCGCTGGCCGGCCACATCCAGACCCCCTTCGGTGGTCACCTCCTGGCGCTTCTCCGGCACCAGGGTCACCATGTCCGGCCGGACGCGCAGGGCGATCGCCTCCATCTCGGCGGTGGCGGCCATCTCCAGGTTCAGACGGCTGCGCAGCGTCTGGCGCAGCAGCTCCACATCGCGGTCCTGGATGTGGCGCCGGTCTTCGCGCAGATGCACGGTGATGCCGTCGGCGCCGCCCAGTTCGGCGAGCAGGGCATAGGTGACCGGATCGGGCTCCACCGTGCGCCGCGCCTGGCGCACATTGGCGATGTGGTCGATGTTGACGCCGAGGCTGGCCATCACGCCCGCAGCCAAACCCGGATCCTATGGACCACAGGGTCTGCGCCGGAACGGCAACTGCACTCCGCGGGCCATCAACCGCGCAGCCTCTCCTTAGCTTGCCGGCTCCGTGGATCACGGGATGTGCCGGCTCCTTTGCTCTCCATGTCCCGCAGCGCAGCGATGGAATCCTTCGGGGACCAGCCGGAAACCAGCAGCATCAGTCCCTGGCTGGCGCCGGTGGCCATGGTGCTCACCCAGGACCTCACCCTGCCGCTGTGGTTCCGTGCCATCCGGGTGGACGGTCTGGAGCGGTTGCCACGCCAGGGTCCCTTGCTGCTGGCGCCCACCCACAAGTCGCGCTGGGATGCCCTGCTGCTCCCCCATGCCGCCGGGCGCCGCGCCACCGGCCGCGACTGCCGCTTCATGGTCACCATCGATGAGATGGAGGGGCTTCAGGGCTGGTTTCTGCAGCGCCTGGGCTGCTTTGCCGTGAACCAGCAGCGACCGTCGCTGACCAGCCTGCGCCATGCCTTCGAGCTGCTGGAGGCGGGTGAGCAGCTGGTGGTGTTCCCCGAGGGACGCATCCGCCGCCACGGCGACGAGCCGATCCGCCTGCACCAGGGCCTGGCCCGCCTGGCGGCCCTGGCCCTCAGCCGCGGCCTGTCCGTGCCGGTGGTGCCGGTGGGTCTCGCCTACGGCCACCCCTGGCCCCGGCCCTGCGACCGGGCGGCGATCTGCTTCGGTGAGCCGATGCAGATCGAGGCCGGGGGCCGCGATGCTGCCCGCAGCTTCACCCGCCATCTGGCGGCGGCGCTGCGGCAGCAGGAGCTGCGGGCCAGCCGGTTGTGTGCCACCGGCGCCCCGGCGCTGCAGAGCTCGGAGGCTGGAGAACAGTCCCCTTAGAGTTCGCCCGCTCTCCAGTCCCCCCGCGCCGTGCGTCGCTCTCCCCACAGCCCGCTTGCGGGTCGGCTTCTGCGCTGCGGCTGGTGGCTGCCCCTGGTGGCGCTGGCCAGTCTGGCCCTGGCTGAACCCCTGGCCGCACCGCCGCTGCGGGCCCAGGAGACTGGGAGTGCGGAGGACATCGTCAGCAGTCCCATCAGCCTCGAGACCGTGCGCGGTCTGCTGGCCCGCGGCGATGCCGCCGCCGCCCGTGGAGACCTCACTGAAGCGCGCCGCCTCTACGACCAGGCCCGCGACCTGTCGCGGCGGCTGCTCGGGTTCTACCGCGACCTCAGCGGTGCCTTCCGCGGCCTCGATGCCCGCATTCCCCGGGAAATGGATCAGAAGGGCCGCGAAACCCTGCAGGTGCTGGCCCAGACCAACCTGCGCCTGGCGGCCCTGTTCCGCCGCCAGAACCAACCCGAGGTGGCCGTGCCCCTGCTGGTGGAGGTGGTGAAGGTGATGACGCCGGTGAGTGAGGAGGGCCGCCAGGCCTACCAGAGCCTGGTGGAGATCGGCTTCGCCCGCACCCCCTACACCGCCGGCCAGGCGGCCTCGGGCGGGAGCTAGCCAGTGCGGGGGGAGCGGTGCCTAGATTCCAGCCGTTCATCCCACGGGTTCCTCCGACGGTCCGATGGTCCAACCCAACCAGGTCAAGACGGCCATCCATCACGCCATGCCCGATGCCGACGTGGAGGTGGAAGACCTCACCGGCGGCGGAGATCACCTCCAGGTGAAGGTGGTGTCCAGCGCCTTCGCAGGCCTGACTCGCATCAAACAGCACCAACTGGTGTATGGCGCCCTGCGCCAGGAACTGGCCAGTGAGGCGATCCATGCCCTGGCCCTGCATACCTCAACCCCCAGCTGATCCATGGATGCCAGCGTCAAGCAACGGATCGACACCCTGATCGCCAGCAGCCCGGTGTTCGTGTTCATGAAGGGCACCAAGTTGATGCCCCAGTGCGGCTTTTCCAACAACGTGGTGCAGATCCTGCACGCGGTGGGTGTGCCGTTCGAAACCTTCGATGTGCTCTCCGATCCCGAGATCCGTCAGGGCATCAAGGAGTATTCCGACTGGCCCACGATCCCGCAGGTGTACCTGAACGGGGAATTCATGGGCGGATCGGATATCCTCATCGAGATGTACAACTCCGGTGAACTGCGTGAGCAGCTCGCCGTGGCCTTGGCCAGCTGACCGTCAGGCCAGCTGGCCGTCAGAAGTTGCGGCCGGATTCGAACAGGCTGCGGGGGTCGCCATCCGCGCCGATGAAGCTGGAGGGGTCGAGGATCCAGCGGTCCACCAGCTCCTCCAGCCGGCGCTGGGCCAGCGGGTCGAGGATGGCCGTGCGCCGGAGGGCGTGCAGGTAGCCGTCGGCGTAGAGCCGCAGATCGGCCGTCCCGTGGTGGCGGTGTGCCAGTTCCTGACAGGCGTCACACAGCGACTGAAAATGGCGGATGGCGTCGGGGTGCTGCAGCGCAGTCATCGGGAGCGGTGAGGGGGGGCGGTGAGGGGGGCGGTGAACCTGTGCCCATTCTGGCCATGGCAGCAGGGTGTTCAGTTGCAAAGGCAGCGCCTGATACCCGTACCCCCTGGCCCACTCCGATAGGTTGTGGTGCCTGGGGATACCAAACGCATGGCACCCAGCGACTGGCATCCAGCGACTGGCACTCCACAACCATGACAGCCAGCGACTCCACACCACCACGTCCCGCCTCACCATCGCCGCCACCGGCGTTGTCCCCGCCTGAGCCTCCCCCAGCGGCCGCAGGCGCCAAGCGGGTGCTTGTGGTTGATCCCCACGCCACCCTGCGCACGGTGCTGGCGCAGCGGCTGCGTCAGGACGGTCATCTGGCAGCGGCGGTGGCCTCGGCCCGCGAGGCCCTGCAGCTCTGCCGCGACCAGGCCCCCGATCTGCTGGTGAGTGCCGAACTGCTGGATGAGAGCAGTGCCCTGCGCCTGGCCAACCAGTTGCACTGTCCGGTGATGGTGCTCACCGCCCGCTCAGGTTCCGAGCCCATGGTCAGCCTGCTCGATGCCGGTGCCGACGATGTGCTGCGCAAGCCCTTCGGCCTCGAGGAGCTGGCCGCCCGCTGCCGCACCCTGCTGCGCCGCAGCGGCAGTGGCCTTCAGGAGCGCGTCTGCGTCGGTCCCCTGGAAGTGCACCTGCTGCTGCGCCAGGTGACCCTACGGGATCAGCCCGTGGAGCTGAGCCCCAGGGAGTTCGCCCTGCTCTGTGCCCTGCTCATGCCTCCCGGTGTGGTGCGCACCCGCCAGGAACTGCTGCGCATGGCCTGGCCCCCCTTCAGTGGTGGCCCCCGCTCGGTGGACACCCAGGTGCTGACCCTGCGTCGCAAGCTCGAGCAGGCGGGGTTGGGGGAGGGTGGCGGCATCGAAACCATGCGCCAGCAGGGCTACCGCTTCAGCCTGGAAACCCTCGCCGACGGAGAGATGGGCGCGTCTGATCGCCGCCCGTCCCTCGGCACCCTCAGGGCCTGAGCAGCCGAGCAGCTGCCCAGCCCAGCTCACCCACGAGCATCAGGCCGCTGAGGAGGGCCAGCAGCCTGTAGGTCCAGGGCGGGCTGATGCGGCCGATGTCGCTGGTGTCCAGCCCGGTGTGCTGGCCGAACTGCTCCAGGAACTCCTCGAAGCGGGCCACGCGCTGGGGCAGGAGGAAGGTGCCATCGCCGCTGCGCAGGTAGTACACGCGGCCGCCCTGGCTGGTGGTGACCGGGGTGATGCCGGTGATCGATGACCAGGAGAGCTGCCAGCCGCGCCGCAGCCACCAGCTGCACCAGGCCGGGTGACCCACGCGGATGCCCTGGGCGTCCACCTCCACCCGCTCACTGGTGATGGCAAGCACCAGCACCAGACCCAGAACCACCGCCAGCCACAGGGCTCCCCGCAGGGCCTGGGGGGCCTGCCAGGGCAGGGGCAGCACCAGGGCAAGGTAGAGGCTGATCAGGGTGAAGCGGATCAGCGGCGCCATCGGATGGCGGCTGCTGGCCCCGTGGCCGGCCTCGGCGGCGCCGGCTGCGTCAGCACTGATGTTCGCCATCGGCCGGGCCTCAGCGGTCCTCGGGGGATCCCGGCAGCGGTTCGATCAGCTGGGAGGGGCGGTAGCGGCCCCCGAACACCTCCTCCTCCCGGCCCTTCCAGAATTCCCCCAGACGCATCAGGTCGGCGTGGGCCTCCTGCAGCTTCGCGAGGTAGGCCTGCGGATCCATGGACGCCTTGGCCTCCTTCAGCCTGGTGAGGCGCAGCATCTGCAGCATCCAGGGTTTGCTGAGATCGCCCCGTTGCTCGAGGTAGTGGGCCAGCTGCTCGGCGCTGGGCCGGGGGAAGCCGCCGGCTGGGGGATCGGGACGGGTGGTCATGGGCTCAGCCTA
>JAWOBH010000348.1:0-5685 GCA_046498125.1 Prochlorococcaceae cyanobacterium
GCGCGGCCCCTTCTCCCGGTTTGCGGCGGGGGATGCTCTGGCCTGGTTTCATGACCACGGTCTGGAGCTGGTGGAGGAGCCCGACGGCCGCCTGTTTCCCCGCTCCAATCGCTCCAGCTCGGTGGTGGACACCCTGCGGCACGCCGCCGCCAGGGCCGGGGTGACCCTGCACACCAGCCGGGCCCTGCAGGCGGCGGCCACCTCTGCGCAGGGATTTTCCCTCCAGCTGCGTGGTCAGCGGCTGAGCGGGCAGCCCGGCCCGCCCATGGCCGGCCAGCTGGTGCTGGCCACCGGCAGCCATCCCAGCGGTCGCCGCCTGGCCGCAGCCCTGGGCCACAGCCTGGTGCCGCCGGTGCCGTCTCTGTTCACGCTGGCCCTGGCCGGTGAACCCCTGCTGGCCCTGGCCGGAGTGGCCATGGATCCAGTGGGCCTGATCCTGGAACTGCCCGATGGAGGCCGTCAGCGGCAGCACGGGCCGGTGTTGATCACCCACTGGGGCCTGAGCGGGCCGGCCACCCTGCGGCTCACGGCCTTCGCTGCTCGCCAGCTCCACACCAGCCGCTACCGGGCGCGGCTGCGGGTTGACTGGAGCGGAGGCCGCTCCCAGGCGGATCTGGAGCAGCTGTTCCAACAGGCCCGTCGGCTCCAGGCGCGTCGCCAGCTGACCAGCGCCCGGCCCTGGCCGGAGCTCAGCCGCCGTCTCTGGCAGCATCTGTTGGAGCGGAGCGGCGTGGAGCCAGGCCGACGCTGGGCCGATCTCACTCGCGAGCAGCAGCGCCGGTTGATCAGCGCCCTGGGCGATTCCGTCTATGGGGTAAGCGGCCGGGGACCCTTCGGCGAGGAGTTCGTCACCGCCGGTGGGGTTCCCCTCGGGGAGGTGAACCTGGCCACGATGGAGAGCCGCCTCCAGCCCGGACTCTTCCTCGTCGGTGAGCTGCTGGATGTGGATGGCATCACCGGAGGCTTCAATTTTCAGCACTGCTGGACCTCCGGCTGGATTGCCGGTGAGGCCCTGGCGAAGAAACTTCAGCGAATCTGAATCGGCAGCTATGAATCAGCGAATCTGATCGAAGATGTTGAACATTGGCAGATACATGGCCACCAGAATCACACCCACGATGCCACCCACTACGATGATCATCATGGGCTCTAACAGGGAGGTCAGTGCTTTGGTCGCATTCTCCACTTCGTCTTCATAGAAATCGGCAACTTTTGAAAGCATCGTGTCCATCTCACCGGTTTCCTCGCCGATTGAGAGCATGCTCAGGGCCAGTTCGGGAAAGGCCTTGGTGCGCCCCAAGGCAACGCTCAGGGGGATCCCCTGCATCACATCAGTACGACTGTTGGCGATGGTGTCGGCAATGATCGAGTTGCCGGTGATCTCGCGCACCACATCAAGGGAGAGCAGGATCGGCACCCCGGCCCTTGTCAGTGAACTGAAGGTGCGGCAGAAGCGAGCCGTGGCCGTTTTCTGGATCAGATCGCCGAACAACGGCAGTTTCAACATCAGGGCATCGATCCGTCGTCGGCCGTAGTGAGTTCTGTAGAATCGCAGCAGCAGAAAGATGGCCAGTGCCAGGCTTGCGGCCAGGAACAGGGCGGCACTCGAGCGCAGCAGATTGCTGACGTTCACGAAGAACTGAGTGAACGCCGGCAGCTCGCCGCCCAGTTGGGCATAGAGGCCCGCGAAGATCGGGATGATGAACAGCATCATCCCCAGGAACACCGCGATTGCGATCACCAGAACTGCGATCGGGTAGGCCAGAGCCCCCTTGATCTTGTTCTGCAATTTGGCATTTTGTTCAAGAAGTTGGCCAAGGCGGCGCAGGGCTTCATCCAGTACGCCCCCAGCCTCGCCGGCTTCTACCATGGCGATTGTGAGCCGGTCAAACACCGTGGGCCAGGCCCGCATCGCTGTGCCGAGGCTGTTACCCTGGTTCAGCTCCAGGCTCACCGATTCCAGGGCGCGTTTAAACAGCGGCAGCTTCTGTTGTGACGCCATCAGATCAACGCTGCGGATGATCGGCACCCCGGTGCTCACCAGGGCTCCCATCTTGCTGGCGAACACGGCCCGGTGCTTGATGCCAGGCCGGCGTTCTAACGCGCTCTTGAGACCGGAGAAGCGCAGTTTCTGGTTGAGTTCCCGCTGCGCGCGCTCGCTGCTGGCGGAACTTCTCGGTTTGACCTTGATGTCGGTGAC
This sequence comes from Prochlorococcaceae cyanobacterium, assembly GCA_046498125.1. Lineage (GTDB taxonomy): Bacteria > Cyanobacteriota > Cyanobacteriia > PCC-6307 > Cyanobiaceae > NIES-981. Next base: position 2,201 of record JAWOBH010000348.1, read on the forward strand.
CCGGATGCCACGCTGACGCAGGCGGCGTTTGGCCTGCAGGGCATCACCGGCATCGACGTCAATGGCCTGGGTCTTCCCCCTGCTGTTGGTGTAGCTGGCGGTGAAGGTGGGCATGGCTTGGGCCTGTGCGGCGATCGACGCTGGGTGGTTCAGTTCAGCTGGGCGATCAGACGCTTGAGCTCCTCGGGCCTGGTGGTCTTGGAAAGCGCCTCATCCATGGTCACCTGGTTGGCCACCACCAGGTCAGCAAGCGCCTTCTCCATGGTTTGCATGGCCATCTGACCGCCGGTTTGGATCTGGGAGTAAAGCTGGGCCGACTTGCCCTCGCGGATCAGGTTGGCGACGGCGGGGGTGTTGATCATGATCTCCTGGGCCATGACCCGACCCAGTTGCCCCGGGCTGGGGTTGTGGCGCACGCAGAGAGTCTGGGCGAACACCGCGGCCAGGCTGGTGCTGAGCTGCACACGGATCTGGGTCTGCTGGCCGGCGGGAAAAACGTCCACCATCCGGTCCACCGTCTGGCCGGCGGAGCTGGTGTGCAGGGTGCCGAACACCAGGTGGCCGGTTTCGGCGGCGGTGATCGCCAGTTGGATCGTCTCCAGGTCGCGCAGTTCTCCCACCAGGATCACGTCGGGATCTTCCCGCAGGGCTGCCCGCAAGGCGTTGGCGAAGCTGCGGGTGTCGTCGTGCACCTGCCGCTGGTGCACGACGCTCTTATCGGATCGGTAGGTGAACTCGATCGGATCCTCGATCGTGATGATGTGCTCGGCGCGGGTCTTGTTGATGTGGTCCAGGATCGCCGCCAGGGTGGTGGTCTTGCCCGACCCTGTGGGCCCGGTCACCAGCACTAGGCCCTTGGGCAGTCGGCTGGTTTCCTCCACGATCGGCGGCAGGCCCAGGTTTTGCATGCTGGGAATCTCATTGCCCAGGGCCCGCAGGCTGGCCGCATAGGTGCCGCGCTGACGGAACACGTTCACCCGGAAGCGTGCCACCCCCCGCAGGCCGTAGGAGCAGTCGAGCTCCCAGTTCTGCTCCAGCTGCTTGCGCTGGGAGTTGTTCAGCAGTGAGAAGATCAGCTTGTTGCAGGAGTCGCTGTCCAGCCGCTCGTCCTGGATTGGCCTGAGCTGGCCGTTGAAGCGGCCGTAGGGGGGCAACCCGGCGCTGATGTGCAGGTCGCTGCCGCCGTCGGCAACGAGCTGGCTCATCAGGTCTTCGATCATCACGGCCATGGGGAACCTGAAACGGCGGAACTCAGAGCTGGGTGCTGGTGAGGCAGTAGGGACATTCAAGCCACTCTTCGCGCAGTCCGGCACCGCAGGTCCTGCAGGTGAGCCCATGGATGGAGCGGGCCCGACGCTCGCTCTCCAGGCTGGAATCGGTGAGCAGAACACGCTCCACCTCCGCCAGCGTGGTGTGGCCCTCACGCACCAGCTGTAGCCCGTAGCCCAGGAGGGTCTTCATGCCGGTTTCCAGGGCCATGCGCCGCAGCACATCGGTGCTCTGACGTTTGGCGATCGCGGCCGAGAGCTCTTCGTTCATGCGCAGGACCTCGAACACGCCGATCCGCCCCTTGTAGCCGGTGCCGTTGCACACCGGACAGCACCCTTCCATGCCCACATGGGTGGTGTTGGCTCGGTAAAAGGTGATGTGCGTCTCCTGGCTGCCCACCATCCCGAAGCGGCTCAGTTCCTCCGGGCTGGGGTGGTAGGCGATACGGCAGGCGTTGCACACCAGCCTCACCAGGCGCTGGGAGATCACCCCCAGCAGCGAGGCGCTCACCAGGAAGGGCTCCACACCCATCTCGTCGAGGCGGGCAATGGCGCTGGGCGCGTCGTTGCAGTGCAGGGTGGTCATCACCAGGTGGCCGGTGAGGGCCGCCTCCATGGCGGTTTTGGCGGTTTCCAGGTCGCGGGTCTCGCCCACCAGCAGGACGTCCGGGTCCTGACGCATGAAGGCCCTCAGGGCTGTGGCGAAGTCGAGACCCTTCTCCCGGTTCACCTGGGTCTGGGTAATGCCGGGCAGGGTGTATTCGATCGGGTCCTCCACGGTGGTGATATTGATACCCGGATCGTTGCGCTCCGCCAACAGGGCGTAGAGGGTGGTGGATTTGCCGGAGCCGGTGGGCCCGGTCACCAGCACCATGCCGTAGGGCTTGGAGCCCAGCGCGCGCAGACTCTCCCTGGCCTCAGGGTCGGTGATCAGCTTGTCCAGGCCCAGCTCCGTGGCGCCGCTATCGAGCAGCCGCAGCACCACCTTCTCTCCGTTGCGGCTGGGCAGGGTGCTGACCCTGAAGTCCATGCGACGGCCGCGGAAGCGGCGCCGGATGCGTCCGTCCTGGGGCATGCGCCGTTCGGCGATGTCCAGGTCGGCCATGATCTTGATGCGGGAGGTGACCGCCGGGGTGAGGTTGCGGGGCAGATCCTCGAACCGTTTCTGCAGCACACCGTCCAGCCGGAAGCGCACCTCCAGAGTGTGTTCCTGGGGTTCGATGTGGATGTCGCTGGCTTCGATGGTGAGGGCCTCCACCAGCAGCCGGTTCACCAGATTGATGATCGGCGAGGCGTTGGCGTCTGCACCCGCCTTCGCGACGGTGTCCTCGAGATCCTCGAGATCGGAGATCTCCTGGAGTTCCTCGGTGTCTGCACGCAGCCCCAGCTCATCGGTGAGCGAGTGCAGGGGGATGGCGGCCTCCGGGATCTCCAGGGTGCGGCCCAGGGCCTCTTGGATGTCCGGGCTGAGGGCGAGGCGGAACTCGGGCGCATAGCCCTTGTGGTTGAGCTCGCTTGCCAGTTGCTGCCGCTGCTCCTGGTCCCAGTGGCTCGGCACCGCCACGGGCAGGTGCCCGGCCTCCGGTTCACCGGCCGGACAGGCGCCCAGCTGCATCCAGCGCTCCAGGGGTAACACCGTGTTGTTGAGCAGTTCGGGCTGGAGCTGCTCGGCGCTGAGCACCGGCTCGCCGCGCAACAGTTCGATCTCCAGGCGCTGCTGCACCGCACTGAAGGCTTCCGGTACCGGCCTGGATGGGGTGAGGGTCATGCGCCGAAGGTGCGGGCTTCCCCCGCTTGTGGGGTCAGCCCCTCAAGTTCCAACATGTCTAGAACAAAAAGTGTGCGTGTCAGCCATGAGTGGAGAACCTGCGGTGGGGTCCGAGTCCAGTGCCGGAGCTGATCTGCAGCAGCCACTCCATCAGGAGGCAGGCGGCGGTGAGGCTGGCGGCGGTGCCCCTGAGGCCCAGTCCGCTGACGGTGCTGCCACGGACACCGATCACGAGCCAGGCCCCAGCGGCACCCACTCCAGCAGCAGCGACGCCGGCGGCAGCGACCCCGCCGAGCGAGCCGCCAGGCTCGAGGCCGAGCTTGCGGCGTTAAGGGCCGAACACGAGAACCTCAACAGCCAGTACATGCGCCTGGCGGCCGACTTCGACAATTTCCGCAAGCGCCAGAGCCGCGATCAGGACGACCAGCGCCTGCAGATCACCTGCAGCA
>JAWOBH010000349.1:0-2678 GCA_046498125.1 Prochlorococcaceae cyanobacterium
GAGCGGTTTGACAGGCCAGCACAACTTGGTCAAAGGTGATGTCCGGGTAAGCGAAACGGAAGTTATCGAAGATTGTGCGATTGAAGAACTGGGCTTCCTGGGGCACGAGGATCACCTGTCGTCGCAGACAATCCAACGAGATGTCGTGGAGGCCATAGGGCCCGTAGTGGATCGAACCACTCTGGGGGCCATAGAGGCCTGCCAACAACTTCACCAGGGTGCTCTTGCCACAGCCGGATTCACCGATCAAGGCCGTGCAGCAGCCTGCGGGAAAGGTGAGAGTGAACTGGTTGAGCAGATCCAATCTCCCAGCATGGTGGAACGTGAGGTTGCGGCAGTGGATCTCACAGGACGGTGACAGGGCCACCCAGGGCTTCTCCATGGCCTTCGGATCTTCCAGGCTCCCCTCCAGCACATCGGCCAAACGCCGGATCACAACTTTTGCACTCAGATAATCATCGGCGAAGTCCACAAGAGACTCCAGAAAACCCAACACATTGCCGCTCATGCCGCTGAAAGCCAGAAGCTGACCGATGGAGAGCTGACCTGAAATCACAAAACTACTTCCATACCAGAGCAGCCCCAATGTGGTGAGCTTCGACATCAGACCTGTTGTGGTCCCACTGAACAGAGCCAGTTGCAGTGTGTTCCAGCGAAGGTGAGCCACACTGCCGAAGTTGCCCTGGTACTCATCCCAGGCTTGTGGCAAAGCCTCAGTGGTTTTGAGAACTTGGGCACCACGAAAGATCTCCACCAGAAACCCCTGGTTCTCGGCAGATTCCACAATCAGCCGCCGATTTTTCTCGTATTGGGCCGGCAAAAATGCCAAGCCTGTACCGATCAGCAGGCCAAAGGCCAGCAGGGATACAATCGCCAGCGGAAGACTATAGATCACCATCACCACGAGGGAGATGGAAGCGATAAAGAGTTGACTTGGCAAGCCCAGCACGAGATCGCTGATCAATGAATTGATGCGGCTGATATCGCCGATACGACTCACAACTTCACCACTGCGGTGGCTGTCGAAATAGGTCATCGGCATTCGCAGCAGCTGGTAGCCGTATTCCAGCACCATCCCCAACTGAAGCCGCTGGGCAAAATGACCCACCATGTGCCCCTGGATCAAGCTGATGGCACTGCGGAAAACAAACAGGAACAGCATGGCCAGCCCAAGACTGGTGAGTAGCTGGCTATCCCGGCGCACCAGCACATCATCGGTGAGCACCTGCATCAGCAAGGGCATCGCCAATGCCAACAGACCGATCACGATGTTGATGCTCAGGGCCTGCAGCAACAGCGTGCGATAGGGCCAGGTCAGGTGCAGAAAGCGCAGAAAGGGCCCGCGCTTCTCCTCCGGCTGTTGCAGCAGTCGGTTGAGATCGGGCTCCAGCAGCAGCATCACGCCGTTGCCCCAGCCGTCGCGAAACTCCGCCCAAGAGAGCCTGCGGATGCCCACGGCGGGATCGGCGATCACAACCCGGGCGCCCTGTCGGCCTTAGAGCACAACCCAGTGGTTGCCTTTCCAGTGGCAGATCGCAGGCAGGGGAAGGCCAGAAAGCTGCTCGAGCAATGCCGCATCGGCCCGCACGGTTCGAACGTGGAACCCAAGGGCATCCGCTCCACGCCTCAGACCCAGCAGGGTGGTGCCCTTTGCTCCCGTGCCGACAAGTTCGCGGACCCGCGACAGGGCCAGTCGCCGGCCATGGTGGCGAGCCACCGTCACCAGACAAGCGGCCCCACAATCCTCCTCAGCGTGTTGCTCGACCCACTGGTAGCGCGCCATGGAGAACAGCTGTGTGGCCGAAGTCAAGGGAAGGATATTGACAGGCTTTCAAGCGTTGCCTTGCCAGACCTTTGGGACTGAGGTTTCAGCCCCGGGCCCGGGCCAGCGCTTTGCGGCCCTCCACCGGCGCGTGCAGCGCCTCCTCGAGCGGGGCGAGGCCGTAGTTGCGCTCCAGCAGAGCCATCACCGTGCGGCCGAAATCGCCCGGGTTGCGATCGAACGCCTCCAGGCAGATGCGGCCGAAGGTGCTGCCCATGGGCTCGGGGTTCCAGAGGGTCTTGCGGGCAGCCCAGGGCATCATGCTCATCGGGTTGTAGCCGGGTTTGATCAGGCCCTGGTCAAAACCGTATTGCTCCAGATGGGTGTGGGGCTGCAGGCCAATGAAGAAGATCGCCGGCTCAACCTTGTCGGCCCCGAAGATCCGCTCCAGTTCGCGGTGATAGGCCACGGTCTGACGAATGGTCTCAGGCCGCTCGTCGATCACATTGAAGGAGTAGTTCACCGACACGTGGTGGCGGAAGCCGGCCCGGGCCAGCAGCCGGCAATTCTCGAGAACGGTGCGCAGGTTGTAGCCCATGCGCATCTTGCGCACGAGTTCCTGGGAGCCGGAGGTGATGCCGATCTCGAAGTATTCCATGCCGGTGGCCACCATCAGCTCGGCCAGCTCGGCGTCGAGGTTGTCGGCGCGGATGTAGGCGGCCCAGCGGATGTCATGCCAGCCCTGGGCCAGGATCGCCCGCAGCAGGGCCTTGGCGTCCTCGATGTAGCGGCGGGCCGGGATGAACTGGGCATCGGTGAACCAGAATCCGCGCACGCCGCGGGCGTAGAGCTGGCCCATCTCGGCGATCACCTCCTCCACGGGGTTCACCCGCACCGCCTTGCCCTCCACCACCGT
>JAWOBH010000264.1:0-7012 GCA_046498125.1 Prochlorococcaceae cyanobacterium
GAGCCAGGAATGGGTGCGCAGCGGCAAACTCGACCCCAGCCACGCCCCGACCCTTGTGGAGGACGTGCTCAAGGCCCTGCGCGGTGACACCCCGGGCCTCGAACAGCAGGCCGAACGGCAGCTTGAGCGCAACCGCGATCAGCTGCTCCAGGATCTGGGTGTCCCCCTGCAGCGGGAGCTTGACGAACTGCGGGGTCGCATCGATCGGCTGGAGCAGGCCCTGCGCCAGCGCAGCCAGAGCGAACGGGACGGCGACCCAGGGGGCAGGTGAGTCACAATCGAGCCATCCCCGTGACGGCCATGCGCGACATCCTCATCAGCTCCGGAGTGTGTGTGGCGTGCCTGCTGCTGGCCTTGATCAGCCAGCTGGTGAATCCCACCCCAATGGCCGTCGCCGCCGAACCCACCTCCGCCAGCAGCGCCATCTCCGCCATGGGAGCACCTGTCCGTGAGGCGGTGGCCCGCAGCGGCGCAGGCCCGGCCGATGCCCCCGAGCGCGACGCCTTCGAACTCGATCCCGAGGACCCCAACCCCACCCTGTTCACCATGGCCCCAGAGAGCGCAGCCCCAGACAGCAGTGATCCGCAGCTGGCCCAGGCCAGCCTCCTGGGGGGCGAACTGGTGGCCCCCAAGGAGCGCATCACCGACAGCGGCCTGCGCATCACCGACCTGCAGATCGGCGATGGCCCCGAGGCCAGCGCCGGCCAGACCGTGGTGGTGAACTACCGGGGAACCCTGGAAAGCGGGCGCGAATTCGACAGCAGCTACGGCCGCGGCCCCTTTTCCTTCCCCCTTGGTGCCGGCCGCGTGATCCGCGGCTGGGATGAGGGGGTGGCCGGCATGCAGGTGGGCGGCAAGCGCAAGCTGGTGATCCCGCCCGATCTGGCCTATGGCCAGCGCGGCGCCGGTGGGGTGATCCCTCCCAACGCCACCCTGATCTTCGAGGTGGAACTGCTGGAGATCAAGGGCTGAGGTATCGGCCAAAGGCTGAGGCGGCGGCTGGCGGGGGACGGGAAACCCTGCCTCCAGCCCGGCTCGTTAGAATTGGTGTGCCGAACGGTCCACCGCTTGGCAACATCCAGCAATACTTCGTGTTTCATGGCTCACACGCTCCCTGCCCTGCCCTACGACCTCGACGCGCTGGAGCCCCACATCTCCCGCCAGACCCTCGAATTCCACCACGGCAAGCACCACAACGCCTACGTCACCAACCTCAACAAGCTGGTGTCCGGAACCGATCTCGAGAGCAAGAGCCTGGAGGACACGATCGTCAGCGTGGCCGGTGACGCCGGCAAGGCCGGCGTGTTCAACAACGCCGCCCAGGTGTGGAACCACAGCTTCTACTGGCAGTGCATGAAGCCCGGTGGCGGCGGCCAGCCCAGCGGTGCCCTGGCCGACAAGATCAACGCCGACTTCGGCAGCTTCGAGGCCTTCGTGGAGCAGTTCAAGACCGCCGGCGCCACCCAGTTCGGCAGTGGCTGGGCCTGGCTGGTGCTCGATGGCGACACCCTCAAGGTGACCAAGACTGGCAACGCCGACCTGCCCCTGGCCCATGGTCAGAAGGCCCTGCTCACCATGGATGTGTGGGAGCACGCCTACTACCTCGACTACCAGAACCGCCGTCCCGATTACATCACCACCTATCTCGAGAAGCTGGTGAACTGGGACTTCGTGGCCGCCAACCTGGCCGCCAACTAAGCCCTCCCGGCGCCACCGATCCTGCCAGGATCATCCCTGGTCACTCCAGGCCCCCGCACCGCCGGGGGCCTTTTTACTGCTGCTGCAAGGGAGCCGCCGAAGGGAGCAGCGCCTCCGGCCCAATCCACATGGCATCGCCGTAGGAGAAGAAGCGGTAGTGGCGCTCGATCGCCTCGCCATAGAGGGCGAGCAGGCGCTCGCGGCCGATCAGGGCGCTCACCAGCAGCAGCAGGGAGCTCTTCGGCAGGTGGAAGTTGGTGAGCAGCCCCTGCACCACGGCAAAGCGGTAGCCGGGCTGAATCACCAGGTTCACCCGGCCAGTGTGGGGCCTGAGCATGCCGCCGTGGAGCTGGGCCACCGCCTCGAGGCTGCGCACCGAGGTGGTGCCGATGGCGATCACCCGCCCGCCCCGGGCCTGGCAGGCCGCCACCGCAGCCACCAGCTGGGGCGACACCTCCACCCACTCGCTGTGCAGCTGCAGAGCGCTGAGGTCGTCAGTGTCCAGAGGACGGAAGGTGCCCAGTCCCACATGCAGGGTGGTGGTGGCCAGCTCCACACCCCGTGCCCGGATCGCCGCCAGCAGCGCATCGCTGAGGTGCAGGCCCGCGGTGGGGGCCGCCACAGCGCCGGGGCGGGCGGCATAGCGGGTCTGGTAGCGCTCGCTGTCGCTGGCGTCGTGCTGGCGGATGTAGGGAGGAAGCGGCATGGCGCCGTAGCGCATCAGCAGTGGCTCCAGGGACGCCGCATCAGCGCAGTCGGGTGGAAACTGCACGATCCGCCCGCCGCTGGCGGCGTCGCTGCCCAGCACCCGCACCCCCAGGGGCGGCTGGCCTTCGGCCACCAGCTCGATCCAGTCGCCTGCCCTGAGCTTCTTGGCCGGTTTGGCCAGACAGAGCCACTGGCCGGGAGCAGCGGGGAGGACTTCAGCAGCCAGCGAACCCGGCGGCGGCTGCCAGGGCTCCAGCACCAGCAGCTCCACTGCTCCGCCGTTGGGACGCCTGGCCTGCAGGCGAGCCCGCAGCACCCGGGTGTCGTTCACCACCAGCAGATCGCCAGGCCGCAGCTCCCGCTGCAGATCCCACACCGTGAGGTGGCGGGCATGGGGAGCAGGTCCCAGCCCGGCCGGATCCACCGCCAGCAGCCGGGCGGCGTGGCGAGGTTCCACGGGCCGCTGGGCGATGCGTTCCTGGGGGAGATCGAAGCTGTAGCTGGAGAGACGCTGGTCAGCCGGCCCAGCCGAGCTGCTGGCCCCGGAGCTGCTGGGCTCAGAGTGCAAGGCTCTCGGGGTTGGTCTCGATCAGCTGGGCCAGGTCCTTGAGGAAGGCGGCGGCGTGAGTGCCATAGATGGTGCGGTGGTCACAGGTGAGGTTCACCTGCATCTGGTTGGCCACCCGCATCGAGCCGTCCTTGCCGGCCACCACCGTGGGCCGCGAAGCGGCCACCGCCAGGATCGCCCCGGTGCCCGGGGGGAGGATCGCGTCGAAGCGATCCACCCCGAACATCCCCAGGTTGGAGAGGGTGAAGGTGCCGGTGCTGTATTCCTCGGGCTGCAGCTGCTTGCTGCGGGCACGGGCCACCAGGTCGGCCCAGCTGCGGGCCAGGGAATAGATGTCGGTCTTGTCCGCCGCCGCCAGCACCGGCGTGATCAGACCACCATCGTCCATTGCCACCGCCACCGCCACATTCACCGCAGCCGGGTAGGCCATGGCGGTGCCATCGGGACTGGTGGCCGCATTCACCTGGGGATGGCGGGCCAGGGTCACCGCCACGGCCTTGGCCAGCAGGGCCGTCATCGTCACGCCCTTGCTCTTCACCTGCTTGTAGAAGGCATCGAGCTTGGTGGTGGTGATCGTGTAGCCCACCCGGAAGCAGGGCACCGCCAGGCTGGCAAGCATGTTGCGGTTGACCGCGCTCTGCAGGGTGTTGAAGGCCACCGCCTCGCCGGGGCGGCCGAAGGCCTCGCCAGCGGGGGCAGGCGCCGAAGCTGAGGCGCCATTGCCACTGCCAGCGGTGGCAGGAGCCAGGGCCGGGCCGGCACCCTCCGCCACCCGGGGCACGGTGATCGGCTGGCCCGTGGCGGCCAGCACGTCATCGGCCTGAATGCGCCCGTGTGGGCCACTGCCGCGCAGGACGTTGAGATCCACCCCCAGCTGGCTGGCCAGTTTTTTGGCACGCGGCGAGGCCACCACCCTGCCGCTGGCGCCGGACGCAGGGGCGGCGACAGCAGCAGGAGCAGCCGTGGCAGCAACGGCCGGCGCAACAGGGGCAGGAGGCGGCGCGGCGGCAGGCACCGGGGCCGGTGAGGTCACCGGCGGGACCGCAGCTGCTGGGGGAGCGGCAGCTACCACCTGGGCCGTGGCAGGGGCAGCCGGAGCCTTGGCGGCGGCCTCGGCGATCTCCGCCTCGGTTTCCACGATCAGTCCGATGGTCTCCCCCACAGGCGCCGTGCCGCCCGCAGGCATCAGCACGGCGGCCAGGTATCCCTCCTGGAAGGCCTCTACGTCCATGTCAGCCTTGTCGCTTTCCACCACCAGCACCGATTCGCCGCGCTCAACGCGTTCGCCGGGCTGCTTGAGCCACTCCACGATCTTGCCCTCCGTCATCGTCGAGGAGAGGGCGGGCATGAAGATTTCGTGGGTGGCCAACGGGATGCGCCGCAGTATCGGAGTGGATTTTACGAGCCCTGTGGCCAACGGCCCTCTTCGGTCCTGCCCCCTCAGCTCAAAGATCGCCGTCGATGGCTTCGATCACACCGTCGCGCACCAGCACGGCCGCCTGCAGCTTCTCCACCAGGTTGTCGCCCACTCCCACGGCCACCACGCTCTCCAGCTGGCCCTGCTCCACCACCTGCTCCATCTCCAGCTCGTTCACCTGACGCTGCTGCTCGAGGATCTGGCGCTTCTGCTCCTCCAGCTCGGCCCGCTTGGCGGCCACCTGCTGCTGCACCGAGGCCACCTGATCCTGCACGCGGGGATCGAGGGGGTTGAGGCTCTGGCGGCGGATTTCGTCCACCAGCTGCAGGCCCTCCCGCTCCAGCTGGGCGAGCTGACCATCACTGTTGGCCAGGGCAGTGCTGAGCTCGCGCGCGGCATCCTCCTTCCAGCGCGGGGTGACCACGGCCCGCACGGTGATCGAGCGCTTGATGGTGATCGTGCCGTCGGCCATGAATTCTGTGCTTCAACGCTCAGGCTGTCAGTGGCTCTGCCACCGGTCAACCACCACGGCAGGGGCGCTCCGCTGGCAGGGTGAGCGGAGTTGCAGTGGCCCGTGGACACGCTCAGCCCCGCCGATCTGCTCGCCGAACTCCACCCCCGGGTGCGGGATCCGGCCGGCCTGCTGGTGGTGCAGGATCTCGATGGGGTGTGCATGGATCTGGTGCTCGATCCCCTCACCCGCCGGCTCGAGCATGGCTATGTGCAGCACGCCCGGCGGCTGGACGGCCGCTTCTGCGTGCTCACCAACGGCGAGCACGAGGGCCGTCGCGGCGTCAACCGGCTGGTGGAGCGGGCCCTGGGGAAGGCAATGGATCCGGCGCGCGATGGGCTCTACCTGCCTGGCCTGGCCGCGGGCGGGGTGCAGCTGCAGGACCGCCACGGACAGGTGGCCACCCCTGGCGTGAGCGCCGCCGAACTGGCCCTCCTGGAGGCACTCCCAGAGCGCATGGCCGAGGAGCTGCGGGCCTGGTTGCCCCGCCTGCTGCCGCAGCTGAGCGGGCATGAGCTGGAACGCCAGATCGCTCTGGCCGTGCTCGACAACCCCCTCTCTCCCACCGTCAATCTCAATGGCCTGTTCCAGCTCAGCGCCGCCAGCGACCGGCCCGTGGCACTGGCGCGGGAGCTGCAGCAGGGGCTGCTGGAGCTGATGGAGAAGCTATTGGCGGAAGCCGAGGCCCAGGGTCTGGCCGACAGCTTCTTCCTGCACATCGCCCCCAACGTGCTCGACGGCGAGGGCCGCGAACAGCCGGTGTGGGCCTCAGCGAGCGGGATCGGCACCACCGATGTGCAGTTCATGCTGCGCGGAGCCATCAAGGAGGCGGGCCTGCTGGTGCTGATCAACCGCCACATCGCCCGCCACCACGGTGTGCATCCCCTGGGGGAGAGCTTCAACGTGCGCTCGGCTCCCCGCCGGCACGCCGATCTGCTGGCCCTGGCGGCGGAGCGCATCCCGCCCTCGCTGATGCCCCAGCTGGTGGGTGTGGGCGACACGATCACCTCCACCCCCGGATCCACACGGGGAAGCTGGCGGCGGGGGGGCAGCGACCGCGGCTTCCTCACCCTTCTGCAGGATCTGGGCCGATGCTTCGAGCGGCCCAACAGGGTCGTGCTGGTGGACAGCAGCGGCGGGGAGGTGAGCCGGCCGTCGATGGCCGACGGCAGCCTCAGAGGACTCACCGATCCCGACGACCCGCTGCACCTCGATGTCCTGTTTCCCGGCGGGCCGGCCCAGTACAGGACCTTCTTCGGCGAACTGGCCGCCGCCGCAGACGGACGACAGCCCCATCCCTAGGCCCGTCGCTTCAGCGGTAGAGGGCCTCAATAGCCGCCGCGTCCCGGGCAGCGATGCGGTCCCGGCGCTGCTTGAGGGTCTGGGTGAGCAGACCGTTGTCGATGCTGAAGGGCTCCACCAGCGCCACCGCGCCCAGGCGCTCCTCGGGGCGGGCACCGGGCCGGGCAGCCAGCAGGCGGTTGCACTCGCGGGTGAGGGCCCGCAGCAGGGCCGGCTCAACCGTTGCCACCGGCTCGTCCATCCCGCCCTCAGGAAGGGCCAGGCCGGCCTGGCTGGCAAAGGCCTCCAGCGGTTCACGGCGGGGCACCAACAGGGCCCCGAGCTGCTTGCGGTCGTGACCCACGAGCATCACCTGCTCAATCAGTTCGCTGGCCACCAGCGTTTCCTCCAGGGGCCCAGGCTCGATGTTCTCGCCGCTGCTGAGCACGATCGTGTCCTTCGCCCGGCCGGTGAGCACCAGCGAGCCATCGGGCAACAGCCGGCCCAGATCGCCGGTGTCGAACCAGCCCTCGCCATCGAGAACCCTGGCGGTGGCCTCGGGCTTGCCCCAGTAGCCCGCCATCACCTGGGGGCCGCGGGCCAGCACCAGGCCCTTCTCGCCGATGGCCAGGGGTCGCCGGTGGTCGGGATCGACGATGCGGATGGCGGTGCCGGGCAGGGGCTGGCCGGCGCTGCCGCGGCGGTTGGCCCAGGGCCGGCGGCAGGTGAGCACCGGACTGGTCTCGGTGAGGCCATAGCCCACCAGCAGCTCGATGCCGATCGCCTCGAAGAAGCTGTCCACGTGCAGGGCCAGGGCGCCACCACCGCT
>JAWOBH010000083.1:0-12302 GCA_046498125.1 Prochlorococcaceae cyanobacterium
CACCATCACGCCCCCGCTGCCGGGGTGGGGCGGAGGCGTCTCGCTGATCCAGAACCCGTCTCGTCAAACTGCAGGAGGGGGTAGCCGGCTCGTCTTGCTGCGAACGGAGAGGCCGCTCTGAACCCAAAACATCTCACCAAACATCTCACATGGACCGGATCCCACAACGAGAGCCCAGACATCGCAATGGATCTGGGCGGCTCGCCCTCAAGCTTCCCAAGCTGAACGTCGCCGGTTCGAGTCCGGTCACCCGCTTTCAGTCCAGGCTTGAGCGATCCGCCACGAGAAGCTTCCCATTGGTCGTCAGGCTGGGTCCGCGGGCACGTCAAGGCTTGAGGGCGTCAAATTTCGCCGCCAGCACCGCATCCGCACGCGTCAGGCCATCGGCCTTGTGCGTGTAGATGTCAACCTCCACATAACCCCAGCCCACCCGGAAGTCACCGTGGTGCCCCTGCTCGTCGCAGATGGCACCGGCCCGGTTCAGCCATCTCAGGGCGGAGCTGAAATCCTCAAAGCTGAGGCGCTTGTGCAGGTGGTGACCCTCCACCACCTCCCAGCCCGGCAGTTCGGCCCGCAGCTCCTGGAGCTCCTCGGGATCCAGTGTGGGGCCGCCGTCACGGCAGGGAATGCAGGTTTCATCACGCAAGGCCATCAGGCAACCGCTCCAGTCGTTCTGATGGTCATCTTCGGCCAATGGCCAGGAGATTGCACGCCGCGGAGCTGGAGCCGCTGGCGATTCGAGACTGCTGACGGGGGGGCTCCTGCCCACCAGAACCTTTCGGTTCGCCGGAACCGCTCAGCGCGCAGCACGTGGTCAGATCACTGATCCTTTCCCTTGCTGAAGCGCCATCCCGAAGGCGCCGTCGTCGATCGCAGCGATCAGTCGCCGATCAGTCGCCCGTGGACTCCTCGGAGCTGAGCAACGCCTGCAGGCGGCTCTTGAACTCGGCTTCCGAGCAGGGACCCACAACCTCTCCGTGAATGCTGAATGCACCCTCCGGGTCATCCACCAGCAGATAGGTGGGTAGGTGCAGCTCATGTTTGAGGGGGTAGTGCTGCAGCAACACCTTGCGGTAGTGCCCATACACCTGGGGATCCTTCATGTCCACATTCACGAAGGCCAGCCCCAGGGCCGTGGCCACCCTCGAATCGAAGTCGGCCATCCGCTGGCAGAGCGGGCAATCGTGGGTGCCGAACTTCAACAGGCTGACCATGGAGATGTGGTGGGAGATCACCGCTGTGGGAATCGGTTGGGCTGTTCAGGCGCCGCATCTGCCCGATCACCCCTCGTGTCCATCGAACTCCAGAGTAGGCAGGAATCAGCCCCGCGAACCTGAGCCGCGCCGACGCCACCAACCGGCCAGGAGTGAGGGCGATCAGGCCCACCACGGTCCGGAGGGAACCAGCACGGTGAAGCGCTCCAGCACCTTGGTCCCTCCCGGATGATGCCAACTCTGGAGACACCACTCGGATCGCGTGCCATCGGAGCGCTCAACTGAGGCCCTGTTTCTGAGCCGCGTCACTCGCGCACCACCTCCAGCTCCCCACGCACCATGTTCATGCCGCAGTGGAACGGGTAGCGACCCGGCGCCAGCGGCGGCAGATCCAGCCGCGCCTCGCCGTTGAGCGGCAGATCGAGGCTGCGCTGCAGGTCCGGCACGATCACCTTGGCCACGCAGGCGCTCGGATCGAGGCGGTGGAACACCAGCCGGATCGGCTGCCCCGCCCTCAGCCGCACCCGCGCCGGCGTGTAGCCCCCCTGCACCGTGATCCGCACCGTCTGCACCGCACCATCACCCTCCGCCGCGGCCGCCGCCGTCTGCCCATGGCGTCCGAGGAACCACCACAGCTCCAGGGCGATCAGCCCCACGCCGCCCAGCGCCACCAGGGCCTTGACGGCCGGGGGCTGGGCGATCGTGCGCCAGGCCGGATCGGCCATCTCCATCGGGCTCATCGGCTCACGGACAGGGGACGGGGCCGGAAGCGGCGCAGCCGCAGGGAATTGGTGACCACCGACACAGAACTGAACGCCATGGCGGCGCCGGCCAGCATCGGATTGAGCAGCCAGCCGGTGAACGGGAACAGCAGCCCCGCGGCGATGGGGATGGCCGCCACGTTGTAGGCGAAGGCGAAGAACAGGTTCTGGCGGATGTTGGCCAGGGTGGCGCGACTCAGCTCGATCGCGGCGCCCACCCCAGCCAGCCGCGCCGCCAGCAGGGTCACGTCGCTGGCGGCGATGGCCACGTCCGTGCCGGTGCCGATCGCGAAGCCCACGTCCGCCTGGGCCAGGGCCGGGGCGTCGTTGATGCCGTCGCCCACCATCGCCACAGGGCCTTCACCCCGCGCCTGCAGACGCCGGATCACCGCCGCCTTGTCGGCGGGTTTCACCTCGGCGATCACCCGGTCGATGCCCACCTGGGCGGCGATCGACTCGGCGGTGCGGCGGGCGTCGCCGGTGAGCATCACCACCGCCAGCCCCAGCCGCCTCAGGCCGGCCACGGCGGCGGCGGCCTCCTGGCGTGGCGGATCGGCAATGCCCAGCAGCGCTTCCCAGCGTCCGTCCACCTCCACCACCACGGTGCTGCAGGCCCGCGCCTCGAGGGCGTCGGTGCGTCGCTGGAGCTCGGAGGCGTCCCGCGCCGCGGCGGCCGGGACAGCCGCGGGATCCTCGGCGAACCAGCGGGGCGTGCCGATCCTCACGCTCACACCCTCCACCCGGGCCCGCACCCCCCGGCCGGCCACGGCCTCGAAGTCGTCCACGGGCGGGCGCTCGGCGTCCGGGTAGCGCCGGCGCACATGGGCCACGACCGCCTCAGCCAGCGGGTGCTCGGAACCCTCCTCAACCGCGGCCAGAATCGCGAGCAGCCGGCGGGAATCCAGAACGGCGCCGTCCAGCCGCTGCACATCCGTCACCTCCGGTCGGCCGCGGGTGATCGTGCCCGTCTTGTCCAGCACGAGCGTGCGCAGGCCGCCGGCCGTCTCGAGGGTCTCGGCCGTGCGGAAGATCAGGCCGTTCTCGGCCCCCTTGCCCGAGGCCACCATGATCGAGGTGGGTGTGGCCAGGCCGAGGGCACAGGGGCAGGCGATCACCAGCACGCTCACCAGGAACAGGCTGGCCAGCAGGGCATTGCCGCTGACCAGGAACCACACCACAAAGGCGGCGATGGCGATGGCGATCACCACCGGCACGAACCAGGCCGTCACCTGATCCGCCAGACGCTGCACGCGCGTGCGGGAGCTCTGGGCCTGGCGCACCAGCTCCACGATCTGGGCCAGCAGCGTGTCGCTGCCCACCCGCGTGACGCGGAAGCTGAAGCTGCCGCTGCGGTTGAGGGAGCCGCCCACCACCGTGTCGCCGGGGCGCTTGCGCACCGGTGTGGACTCGCCGGTGAGCAGCGCCTCCTCCACCCAGGAGCCCCCCTCCACCACCTCGCCGTCGAGGGGCACGGTGTCGCCGGGGCGCACCAGCACCTGCTCGCCCTGGCGCACCCGGGAGACGGGCAGCTCGATCACCGCTCCCTGGCGCTGCACGCGGGCGGTGGGAGGTTGCAGCTGCAGCAGCCGGCGGATCGCCTCCGAGGTCTGGCCGCGGGCCCGGGCCTCGAGGAACTGACCCAGCAGCACCAGGGTGAGGATCACCGCGGCGGTCTCGAAGTAGAGGTCGACCGGCAGACCCTGGGAGCGCAACCAGTCCGGGGCCACGGTGGCCGGCAGGGAGGCGAGCCAGGCGATTCCCACACCCGTGGCCACCAGGGTGTTCATGTCGGCCCGGTGGCGCAGGAACGCCTGCCAGGCCGCGCGGAAGATCGGCCCGCCGCTGCCTGCCAGCACCAGGGTGGCGAGGACCAGCTGGCTCCAGGCTCCGGTGAACCAGCCGGGCAGCCAGGACAGATGCAGCCCCACCATGTGGGGCAGGCTGGCCAGCACCAGCAGGGCGGTGATCACCAACGCCCGGCGCAGCTGGCGGCGCAGGCCGGTGAGCTCCCGTGCCAGCTCCCTGTCGATCGCCTCGGCCTCGGCACCGGCAACGCCGGCCTCACCCAGCGCAGCGCCGGCAGCGGAGGGGCAGCACGCTTGCGGATCCTCAGCGGGAGCTGGCGGCATGGGCCGGTGCGCACCGTCTGCCCACCGTAAAGGCCATGGTCCCGGAACAGGTCAGGCTGCGGCAGGGTTGAAGTTGAAACCCACCGCCCCCGAGTCGTCCCGCAACCATGGGCCAGTCCCACCCTCCCGAGGGCTGCTGCCGCCGTGACCACCCGTGCGGCAGTTCGGCACCGGTTCCCCCCGCGATCCGGGAGCCGGCACGGCTGGCAGAGGTGCTCTGGCGGATCCAGGCGATGGACTGCGCCACGGAGGCCAACGAGATCCGCCACGCGCTTGCCGGGGTTGCCGGAATCGCCGAGCTGCGCCTCCAGCCGGCCAGCCGCACCCTGGCCATCCGTGCCGAGCCGGCCGCCCTCGGCGAGGCGGAGGCCGTGCTGCGCCGCCTGGGCTACCCGCCGCTGGCGCTGGAGGCGGGCAGGCCCATCCCCCCCGGGGCCCAGGCGGTGCCATGGACCAGGCTGGTCGCCGCCCTGGCGCTGGCGAGCGGGGCCGAGCTGCTGCACCTGCTGCTGCCGCCCTCACTGCTGCGGGAGGTCAGCGAGATCATCCTCGCCCTGGGAGCCATCGGCCTGGCCGGCCTGCCGGTCTACGGCAAAGGACTGCGGGCCCTGGGCCAGGGCCGCCTCAACATCAACGCCCTGATGGCGGTGGCGGTGAGCGGGGCCTTCCTGATCGGCCACTGGCCTGAGGCGGGCATGGTGATGGCCCTCTACGCCCTGGCCGAAGCCCTGGAGGCCCGCGCCGCCGAGCGCGCCCGCGCCGCCATCAGCCGCCTGATGGAGCTGGCGCCGCAGCAGGCGAGCGTGGAGCAGGCACCGGGCCAGTGGCAGCGGCGGGGCGTGGAGGCGGTGACACCTGGACAGCGGGTGCGGGTGGAGCCCGGCGAGCGCATTCCCCTCGATGGGGTGGTGGCGGGTGGCAGCAGCGCCGTGAACCAGGCGCCGGTCACCGGCGAAAGCCTGCCGGTGGAGAAGGGCCCGGGCGATGCGGTGTTCGCCGGCACGGTCAACACCCACGGCAGCCTGGTGATCACGGTCACCGCCGCGGCCGCCGGCAGCACCCTGGCCCGCATCATCCATGCGGTGGAGGAGGCCCAGGCCTCACGGGCACCGATCCAGCGGTTCGTGGATCGCTTCGCGGCCCGTTACACCCCGGCGGTGTTCGCGCTGGCGCTGGCGGTGGCGTTGCTCTCCCCGCCGCTGCTGGGACTCACGCCCCTGGATGCGATCTACCGGGCCCTGGTGCTGCTGGTGATCGCCTGCCCCTGCGCCCTGGTGATCGCCACGCCGGTCACCCTGGTGAGCGGGCTCACGGCCGCCGCCCGCCGCGGCATCGTGATCAAGGGCGGGCTCCATCTGGAGCAGGCCCGGCGCCTGCGCACCCTCGCCTTCGACAAGACCGGCACCCTCACCACCGGTCGGCCCACCCTGGAGGCCTTCGACGTGATCGACGGCCGCGTGCCCCAGGAATGCCTCCGCCAGTGGGCCGCCTCCCTGTCCGCCCGCTCCGACCATCCGATCAGCCGGGCCATTGCCGGCTCCCTCAAGGGCGAGCGGCTGCCGGTGGATGGGCTGGAGGTTCAGGGGGGCCGCGGTGTTGCCGGAGTGATCGCCGGCCATCGCCTGCGTCTGGCCAACCCGCGCTGGATCCGCGAATCGGGACCCGTGCCCCCAGGCCTGGACCAGGCGGTGTGGGCCCATCAGCAGCGAGGACGCAGCGTCAGCCTGCTGGCGGATGACCAGGGAGTGCTGGCGCTGATCGCCGTGGCCGATCAGCCGCGCCCCACCGCCGCGCTGGCCGTCCACCGACTCCGGCAGCTGGGGATCACCCCGTTGATGCTCAGTGGCGACAATGCCACCACCGCCGGGGTGATCGCCAGGCGACTGGGCATCGAACAGGTGCACAGTGAGCTGCTGCCCGAGCAGAAGCTCGCGGTGATCGCGGAGCTGCAGCGCCAGGGGCCCACGGGCATGGTGGGGGATGGCATCAACGACGCCCCGGCCCTGGCCGGTGCCGAGCTCGGCGTGGCCATGGGGGCCGCCGGCAGCGACACCGCGATGGAGGCTGCCGATGTGGTGGTGATGGACGACGATCCGCTGCGGCTGGTGGAGCTGATCGGCCTGTCGCGCCGCACGTGGTGGATTCTCTGGCAGAACATCGCCCTGGCCCTGGGCATCAAGGGGGCGTTTCTGCTGCTCACCCTGGCGGGCACCGCCACCATGTGGCAGGCGGTGTTCGCCGACATGGGCACCAGCCTGCTGGTGATCGCCAATGGCCTGCGGCTGCTGCGGCCTCAGCGGGCCATTCGCCCTCACTGAGTCCGAGGGGGCCAGCCCGGGGCAAACCGATCAGGGCGGCCACGGGTACTTCCGGCATGTCTCACCCCCCAGCCATGGGCGTCACCGATCAGGACCTGCCGCCACCCCCCGGGGATCTGGCCGGCCTCTACGACGCCTACAGCCCAGCGGTCTACCGGCTGGCGCTGCGTCTCTGCCGCAACCCCAGCGCGGCGGAGGATTTGGTGCAGGACGTGTTCCTGCGCTACTGGCGCCAGGAGCGCTACGACCCCAGGCGCGGGCCGGTGCTGGCCTACCTGCTGCTGCTCACCCGCTCGATGGCGATCAACCGCCTCAGCCAGCAGCGCAACCGCTGGCAGCTGCTGCAGCGCTGGTCGGCCCAACTGCTGGGGGCGCACCAGCGCAGTCCCCACGACTGGGCCGAGCTGGGGGACCTGGCCGAACGCATGCGCGCTGCCCTGGCCCAGATCAGTCCCAGCCAACGCCAGGTGCTGGAACTGGCCTACTACGAGGGCATGAGCCAGTCGGTGATCGCC
The DNA here is from genome assembly GCA_046498125.1 of Prochlorococcaceae cyanobacterium. Classification (GTDB taxonomy): domain Bacteria; phylum Cyanobacteriota; class Cyanobacteriia; order PCC-6307; family Cyanobiaceae; genus NIES-981. Next base: position 6,938 of record JAWOBH010000083.1, read on the forward strand.
GAACACCTGCAGATCCCCCTGGGCACCGTGAAAACCCGCTCCCGCCAGGGGCTGCTGGCCCTGCGCCGGCACCTGCACGATTTCGCCGCCGGCTCCTGTGACCCCCTCGCCATCCCCCCTGCCCTTGCCGATCGCCATGGCCACCACTGAACACAACCCTGAGTCCCACCGCGATGAGCTGCTGGCCGGCTACGTGCTCGGCGACCTCGATGAACACGAGCGCCAGGAGCTGCGCGAGGCCCTCGCCGCCGATCCGGATCTGCAGGCTCAGCTCGATGAGCTGCGGCTGACCCTGGAGCTGCTGCCCATGGCCCTGCCCGCCGCCACGGCGCCCCCCGACCGCCTGCGCCAGCGACTGCTGCGAGCGGAGCAGACCCGCCAGCCCCAGAGCAGGGAGCAGGCCGGAGGCTGGCGGCCACGGCCGACCCAGCTGGGCCTGGCCGCCATGGCCTGTGCCCTGGTGGCCCTGGGCGCGCAGGTGGTGCAGCTGCGCGGGGAGATGGCCGGTCTGCGTCAGGCCCCAGCGACGCCCACCGGCCTGGGGACAGCCCTGCAGGCCAGCCGCACGCTGCCGCTGCGGGGCACCGAAGGGCATCGCGAGATCTCCGGCGAAGTGGTGGTGAACCCCGCGCAGGGACACAACCTGCTGCTGATCCGCGGTCTGCCGCCGGCGCCACCCGCCCATGTGTACCGCCTGTGGGCCAACGTGGGCGGGACCACCAAGGGCTGCGTGCGCTTCGTGCCCAATGCCGACGGCAGCGTGGCAATGCCGATCCCCAGCCAACCCACCAGCGAGGCCCAGGGCCTCAGCATCACCCTCGAGCCCCTCCGCACCGATGGCAGCACCCCCGATGGCCCCCGGCTGCTCACCAGTGTCTGACGCCGCACGCGCATCCGCCGCCGCGGCCTTTCCAGCCCTGCGCCGCGGCCGGGTGGACACCCTGCAGGTGAACCTGGGCTACCGCTGCAACCAGAGCTGCAGCCACTGCCATGTGAACGCGGGGCCCAGCCGCACCGAGATGATGGACGCCGACACCATCGCCCTGGTGCCGGCGGTGCTGCGGGGGCACGGCATCGGCAGCCTCGATCTCACCGGTGGCGCCCCGGAGCTCCATCCCGGCTTCCGTGACCTGGTGGTGCAGGCCCGGGCGCTGGGGGCGGCGGTGATCGACCGCTGCAACCTCACCATTCTCAGCGAGCCCGGCCAGGAGGACCTGGCCGCCTTCCTGGCCGGAGAGGGAGTGACAGTGGTGGCCTCGCTGCCCTGCTACAGCGCCGCCAACGTCGACCGCCAGCGCGGCGACGGCGTGTTCGCGCGCAGCATCACCGGCCTGCAACAGCTCAACACCCTCGGCTACGGCGTCGAGGGCTCAGGCCTGGAGCTGGACCTGGTGTACAACCCCCAGGGCCCGAGCCTGCCGCCGCCCCAGGCGGCGCTGGAGGCCGACTACAAGCGCGAGCTGGCCGAGCACTTCGGCATCCGCTTCAACCGCCTGTACACGATCACCAACATGCCGATCCAGCGCTTCGCGGCGGCGCTGCGCCAGCAGGGTCAGCTGGGCGACTACATGGCCCTGCTGCGCGCCAGCCACAACCCGGCCAACCTGGCCCAGGTGATGTGCCGCTCCACCGTCAGCGTGGACTGGCAGGGCTTCCTCTACGACTGCGATTTCAACCAGATGCTGGGTCTGCCGATGCCGGGGCTGAGCGACGGCGGTGGCGGCGGCAGCAGCAGCCCGCGGCGCCATCTGCGCCAGCTGCTGGAGCACGACCCCAGCGGCGAGCCGATCGTCGTGGCGGACCACTGCTTCGGCTGCACCGCCGGCGCCGGCTCCAGCTGCGGGGGAGCCCTGAGCAGCTGATCAGGACTGGGGGGCGGGCGCCGGCGGGCACTGCTGGGCCTCGAAGTCACAGCTGAAGATCGCCGGCTTCTGCCAGTGCAGGGGAATCTCCAGCAGATCCCGGGGACCGCTGATGCCCTGGGCCACCAGCACCACCGCCGCCAGCACCGTGGCGGACACGTGCAGCCGTCGCCAGCGCAGGCTGCGCTGGGTTTCGGGCTTGGCCGCCATGGCGAACAACAGCAACCCGATCAGGCCGATGCCGCCCCAGAAATGGGACTGCCAGAAGGCCGGCTCCAGGGGGTTGTCGCTCAGGCGCCACACCTCGGGCTGGAGGCCGAGGCCGATCAGACCGATCCAGCAGAGCAGGGCGAAGCTGGCCCGGTAGGCGGGCTGGCGGGCACTCCAGAGAGCGGCGAAGGCCGCGGCCGTGCCGGCCGTCACCAGGGTGAGCAGAGCCAGGCGGGAGGGTCCGCCGGCAAACTCGGCCAGCGGCACCTTGGTGAGGATCACCACCACCAGCGCCACCAGCACGGCCACCACCACCGATCCCGTGAGCCAGCGGCCCAGATCGGCGTGGTCGCGGCCACTGCTCACCGGCAGCTTGCTCTGCCCCAGGCGCCGCTGGCGGGCCTGCACGCCCAGGCGCACCACCATGCCCACCAGCGGGTAGATCACCACCACAGCCAGCGCCGGATGCAGCAGCCACAGCCAGTCAATCGTCTGCAACGCCATCGCCGGCACTCCATCGCGTGGTCTCAAACATGGCGTCCAGGGGCGTCCCTGTCAGGTGATTGGCGTAGTTCGACAGGGTCTTGAAGGCAATGCCCAGCACCACCTCGAGCACCTGAGCTTCGCCATAACCAACGGCGAGAAAGTCATCCAGGACGTCCTGGGGGGGCCAGCCGCGGCCGCTGACCACGGCCTGGGTGAAGGCGCGCAGGGCCTCGAGGCGTGGATCGCCGAGGCTGTTGGAGGAGCGGATCGCCTCGAGCACCACGGGGTCCACCCCCTGGGTGGCGGCCATCAGGGTGTGGGCGGCCACGCAGTAGGTGCAGGCATTGTCGGTGCTCACCGTGAGCAGCACCACCTGTTGTTCGACCGCTGAGAGTGAACTGGTGGCAAACAGCTTCTGAAGCGTGAGGTAGGCCTCGAGCACCGACGGTGCGCTGCTCAGCACCGCCAGGAGATTGGGCACAACGCCATACGTAGCCAGAGCTTGCTTCAGCAGAGGCCGGGAGGCGGCCGGAGCCGCCTCGATCGTGTGAACGGGATAGGACGGCACGGACAACTCAGCGATGGGGGCCGCAGCCGGTGCGGGCCGGGCCGCAGGGGTTCGCTGAGCGGGTCGGGCCACAGCCACCGGCACCGCAACGGGAGCGTTCGGCGGCGGGGGAGTCCGGCCATCCGGTGAGGGAACCCCTTTGGTGGGGCATGGCCTGGGCAGCGAGAGGAAGGGCCGCCAGCGAGATGGTGGCGGCGGCAAGGCCCTGGGAGAGCCTGCGGGACAGGGACGTCATGGCGAAAACGGCAAGGGAAAGGTCGATCGGCAGCCGTGGCGCTGTCGCCAACAGCTTCTGCGGTCGACTGTTGTGCGTACCGCTGAACACGCCGCCTGGATTGCGGCGGCCGTGACTATGGCGGCGCCTCAGGAGCCCTGCCGGTTCAGATCCCAGTTGTAGGGGAGGTGGGTGAGGCGGTAGTCGCCCCCCAGCAACAGCTGCCGCTCCTCGGCGGGGCGGTGGCGGGCGATGAAGTGCAGCACGGCGCTGTCCTTCTCGTGACCCGGCACGGGGGCGGCATCGGGATCGGCGCGGGGCCAGTCCTCGGCGAACCACTGAAAGATCTGGGAGATGGCCACCTCTCCGGCGGCCGGGTCGATCCGCAGACCCACGCCGGTGGCCAGCCAGCGGTTGGTCTGATCCTCCAGCTGCCGGCCCAGCTCAGGGCCCGTGAAGGCCTCACGGCGCAGCGGCGGGCAACTGATGGCGGCACACACCAGAGCTGCGTGAATGCGGGGTTCGTTGTACTCGCGCCGCAGAATCTGGTGCTCGATCTCATCGAGGGTGAGGCGCTGGCCCAGCAGCGGGTGACGGCGCAGTTTCCACACGCCGGGAATGGCCCTGATGCTCGGCCGGATCGGATCGTGATCGATGATCGAGCGCAGGGTGAGGGCGTTGTAGGCGTTGATCAGCAGGGCGATCTGCTCGGCCTCGGGCCAGGAGGCGAAGCGCTCGGGGGAGAGGTCGCCCAGGGCCTGGAGGTAGCGATCGAGCTGGGCCGGTTCGCGGTGCAGGGCGTCGTAGTCGACCATGCCGCGCTCATCCACCACCCGCTCCAGCACGGCGTTGAAATCGGCGGGATCCACCGGTGGCTGGGGGGCCTGGGCCGCCGCCGTGGGGCCGCTGGTGATGCGGGCCAGCAAGGCCTCCGGCCCGCGGTTGCAGCCCGCGGCCCCGAGCAGCAGCACGCCGCAGAGCAGGATCATCGGAGCGCGGTGGTGGGCAGAGCGCATGGCGTGGGGCCGCAGGCGGATGGTGGGTTTACCGCTGAACGGCCGGATCGGTTCGCCCGCGGCGCCACTGGATGCCACTGAGCAGCAGCCCCGCCAGCAGGGGCAGCCACAGCAGCAGCCGCTCGGCGGTGGTGAGCTGCCAGTCCGGCAGGCGGGAGGGCAGCACGAAGTACACGAAGGCCGAGAGGCTCACCAGCCGCGCCCCCCAGTTCTGGCTGGGCACGGCAAAGGGCATCAGCCAGAGGAAATACCAGCCGTGCACCACCGGCGAGAGCAGCAGCACCGCCAGCAGGTAGCGCCAGGCGAACACCCCCAGCCGCGCCGTGGTGGCCAGCAGCACCACCAGCACCACCACGAGCAACAGGCCGTGCAGGGCGTTGATCTGCCGGGTCCAGGGCCAGAGCTGGCCGATCCAGTGGGGCAGCCACTCGGCGCTGCGGCCGTAACGCATGAACGAGGAGCCGGTGGGCAGCAGGGGGCAGGCCGGCCCCCGGCAGAAGGCCAGGGCCCCCAGCAGCAGCGGCGCCAGCCCCAGCAGCACGGTGGCAACCACGGGGCCGGGCCGCTGGAACTGCCGCCAACGGCTCCAGACGCGATGGAGCAGCAGCGGCAGGGTGATCCACTTCAGGGCCACGCTCAGGCCCAGCAGCAGGTCGATCCAGGCCTGGGAGCAGGGGCCCCGGAGTGGGGGTTCGCGCTCGGCCAGCAGCCAGCCGGCCACCAGCGGCAGCAGGAACCAGCTGTCGTAGTGGCCGCCACCGCTGACGCTGTAGATCACCAGCGGATTCCAGCCATAGAGGGCCGCGCGGGTCGCGCCGAAGCGGGCCGCGAGCAGGCCGCAGATGGCCAGGTCGGCGGCCAGGAACGACGCCGTGGCCCAGCAGGTGCTGCTGTTCAAGGCGTCCTTCCTGGTGGCCGACCTGGCCATCTGCGGCCTGCTTGCAGCCCGCTTCGGCGCGACCCGCGCGGCCCTCCATGGCTGGAATCCGCTGGTGATCTACAGCGTCAG
>JAWOBH010000151.1:0-8744 GCA_046498125.1 Prochlorococcaceae cyanobacterium
CGAGGGAATAGGTCAGGCGGGAGCCAGCGTGAGTGCCAAGACCCTTGCTGTAGGTGGTGCCATTGATGGTGAGTATGCCGCCATCCCCGGCGGCTTGTTCGCCGTTGCTGCGATCCCGTTCGAAGGGCCCCCAGCCATTGACGGCGGCGATGGGGTCGAGATCGGAGAGATATTCCACGAAAAAAACGACATTACACTAAATTTATGCTACTCCGTTTCCCCTGGAGAAGTATTGAAGTTCCGTGAGAGTTGTCTTTGTGTGTCCTGGTACCCGTTCAGGGGGGCGAGATGCACCTGAGATCCATTGCAGCGCAATGGGGTTGACCCGATGACTGACGTCTGGAGAATGATCAACTCACATCGTCGAGTCACCAACAAGCCCCGTTTCAGTGCCGAAGAGCCGCCACAGACACTATGGGTAGTGTCTCAGGAACCAACGCACACCACATCCAGCCCCTGCCACATCCAGCCCCTGAACGGGTACGTGCTCGAAGAATCACGCTCATGCTTCCGAGGGAGTCTGTACTGGTCCTACTCGCTGGTGCTGGCATCCGATCGAGGTCAGGCAATAATTTGCAGCAATCCACGCCTCGATCGGCGTGCCGCCGATCACGTGCTCCCTCAGGATCCGCTCGATGTGCTCGGGCGTCACGCCCCCGTAGACGGTCCCCTCGGGCCACACCAGCAGCACCGGGCCCTGCGCGCAGATGCGCAGACAGTCGGCCTTGGTGCGCAGCACGATGCCCCCCGGCCGGGCCGGATCCTCCAGGCCCAGCTCGCGCACCAGGCGTTTGAGGGTGTCCCAGCTGGCGGCGCCAACGGCTGGATCGGGGCAGCAGAGCGGCTTGCTGGGGGTGGCGCAGAGCAGCAGGTGGTGGGAAACCAGGACGTGCTGGTGTGGCATCGGCGGCTGGGTCACGCTGGCAGCGCCGCCGGCACCTGGGCAGACAGCCCGGCGGCAGCCTCCCGCACCGCCTGGCGGGCGCCGGCCCGCTACCGGGCCGACCTGGAGGGTTCGGGCAGCCCACCGGCGCTGGTGGCAGCGCTGCTGTTCGCCCTGCGCTGGGTGTCGCCGCCGGCGATCGCCGTGGGCCTGGTGGTGTCGATCATCGACCTGGCCGCAGCTGGGCGGGGTGAGCGAAACTGGTTCGATGACATTTCTGCAGCGCTGGAACTTCATCGAGCGGGCGCGGCTGGAGCGTCAGCTATGGGACGCGTTTCAGCGCGGCGAGGACCTGGAGGCGCTGGTGGCCGGCTGCCGCAGCGCCGTGGAGGCGGGGGATCAGGGCCGGGCCTTCCAGCTGGAGGTGTGGACCACCACCCTGCAGCGCATCCGCAAGATAGAAGTGCTCATGCGCGATCAGCAGCAGCCGCCGGGGAGCTGAGCTCCAGAGGGATGCCCACCCAGTTGATGTGATCGCGCAGGCCCTGGTGTCGCAGCGACTCCCAGTGGGTGACATCCACGCTGTATGGGGTGGCAAGCTCTTCGAACGCTCCTGTCAAGGCGGCGCTGCAGTCCTCGTCGGCGCTGAAAGCCAGATCGATGTCGGACCCAGGACGCTGCCGGTCCAGGGCGCGGGAGCCGTAGAGCTTCACCCAGCGCAGGTGGGGCTGCTGCAGCAGCACGCAGCGGATCTGCATCCAGGTGCGTTCCGGCAGACCGCCGAGCGAGGCCGCGGCTGGTCGGGGCGTGGGGGGGGGCGGCGGCAGGGTTCATCCTTGAGGTGTTCTGCGTTGGTCGCGTCTGAGTTGGTCTCGATCGCTGGCCAGGGCTGTTGCCAGTTGCCCGAGGGCTGGGGCATACCTGTCCTGGATCAGGCTCACGGCTCGGCGGGCCAGGGCGGCGTCGTAGGTGTGGGCCATCAGGTTGTGCTGCTCGAGCATGTCGATCCAGAGCTGGCCTTCCCTGAGCAGCCCGCAGGCAAATGCCTCCCGGATCACCCGGCGGGGTGTGGCCGCATCCACTCCCTCGTAGCTGAGGCGATCTTTCAGGGTTTTCCAACTGAGCTCAAAACTGCTTCGTAGCCCTTGATCACCGCCATGCCGATCACCTCATCGCCTGGTTTGTCATCCAGGGCTGTCAAGGCGGCCTGCAGCTGGCTCAGGGCCTGCTGAAAATTCTCAAGGCGCTGCCGCCAGCGCACGTCCGGCTCGCTCATGCAGGCCTTCTGAAGGCTCTCACCCCCGCAGCCACTCGGTGACGCCGCCGGGCTTGTCGATCAGCTCGATGCCCTGCTTCTTGAGCTCGGCGCGGATGCGGTCGGCGGTGGCGAAGTCGCGGCTGGCCTTGGCGGCGCGGCGCTCTTCGATCCGGGCTTCGATCTCGGCCTCGGCGGGGCCGGGTTCATCGCCCGCAGCCGCCCCACTTGCGCAGAGGCCCTCGGCCCGCAGACCCAGCACGGCAGCCAGCTCGGCCAGCAGCGCCCCACGCTCGGCGAGTTCCGGGGCGGCGGCCTCGGCGGCGGCGGCCGCATCGCCGCGCTCGATGCGGTGGGCGAGGGAGCGCAGGGGCCGGGCCAGCTCGAACAGCACCGCCAGGGCGGCGGCGGTGTTGAGGTCGTCGTCCAGGGCGGCGGCGAAGCGCTCGCGGTCGGCGGCCAGGTCGGGCGGCAGGCCGGCTGGATCGCTGGCGGGCCGGGCGGGGGTGATCGCCGGCGATGCGCTCGGGGGTCCAGCGGCATCGGCTTCAGCGGTGGACGCAGGGCCGGTCTGGCCCGCCACCGTCAGTGCCGCGTTGAGGCCCTTCCAGCCGCTGGCGGCGGCCTCCAGGGCCTCGGCGGTGAAATCCAGGGGTTTGCGGTAGTGGGCCTGGAGCACGAACAGCCGCAGCGTCATCGGCGACACTCCCGAATCGAGCAGGGCGCGGATGGTGGTGAAGTTGCCGAGCGACTTGCTCATCTTCTCGCCGCCCACGTTCACCATGCCGTTGTGCAGCCAGTAGCAGGCCAGCTCTCGGCCCGTGGCCGCCTCCGACTGGGCGATCTCGTTTTCGTGGTGGGGAAAGATCAGGTCGGCGCCGCCCAGGTGGATGTCGATCGTGTCGCCGAGTTCCTCCCTCACCATCGCCGAGCACTCGATGTGCCACCCTGGCCGGCCCGGACCCCAGGGGGAGGGGAAGCTGGGCTCGCCAGGCTTGGCTCCCTTCCAGAGGGCGAAGTCGAAGGGATGCTGCTTGAGCTCCTCCTCGGCATTGCCCACCCGGCCGCTGGCGCCCTCCTGCTGCTCGGCCAGGTCGCGACCGCTGAGCTTGCCGTAGCCGGCGTGCTTCATCACCGCGAAGTACACATCGCCATCGGCCGAGTAGGCGGCGCCCTTGGCCTCCAGCTCCTCGATCAAGCGCCGGATCGCCGCCAGGGAGCGGGTGGCGCGGGGCATGCGGTCGGCCGGAAGGATGTTGAGACGGCCCATGTCGGCCACGAAGGCCGCGATGTTGCGCTCACTCACCGCGTCCATGGAGCTGCCCTCCTCGGCGGCCCGGTTGAGGATCTTGTCGTCGACATCGGTGTAGTTCTGCACGTAGGTGACGGCATAGCCGCTCCAGATCAGGTAGCGGCGCAGCACATCCCAGACGATGTAGCTGCGGGCGTGGCCCAGATGGCACAGGTCGTACACGGTGACCCCGCAGCAGTAGATGCTCACCCGCCCCGGCACCAGGGGCTGGAAGGGTTCGAGCCGGCGGGTGAGGGTGTTGGTGAACTGCAGGGTCAAGGGCTGAGCACAAACAGAATGAACCTGGCACGCTACGGCCCCATGACTGCTTTAATGCCCACACCCGATCGGAGTTGCCGGTGAGCGCCAAAACTGCCCTGATCACCGGCATCACGGGCCAGGACGGCAGCTATCTGGCCGAGCTGCTGCTGGAGAAGGGCTATGTGGTGCATGGCATCAAGCGGCGGGCCAGCAGCTTCAACACGACCCGCGTGGACCACCTGTACCAGGATCCCCACGAGCGCGGACCGGGCGGTGAGCTGCCCCACTTCCAGCTGCACTACGGCGATTTAACGGACAGCACCAACCTGATCCGCATCGTGCAGGACGTGCAGCCCGATGAGATCTACAACCTCGGCGCCCAGAGCCACGTGGCGGTGAGCTTCGAGAGTCCGGAATACACCGCCAACTCGGACGCCCTGGGCACGCTGCGGATCCTGGAGGCGGTGCGCATCCTGGGGCTGACGACGAAAACGCGCATCTACCAGGCCAGCACCAGCGAGCTCTACGGCCTGGTGCAGGAGATCCCCCAGACGGAGACAACGCCCTTCTATCCGCGCAGCCCCTATGGAGTGGCCAAGCTCTATGCCTACTGGATCACGGTGAACTACCGCGAGTCCTACGGAATGTATGCCTGCAACGGGATTCTGTTCAACCACGAATCGCCGCGGCGGGGAGAGACGTTCGTGACCCGCAAGATCACCCGCGGCCTGGCGCGCATCGATGCGGGGCTCGACGACTGCCTGTTCATGGGCAACCTCGATTCTCTGCGTGACTGGGGCCATGCCAGGGATTACGTGGAGATGCAGTGGCGGATGCTGCAGCAGGAGTGCCCGGAGGATTTCGTGATTGCCACCGGCCGCCAGGAGAGCGTGCGCCGGTTCATCGAGCTGGCGGCCGCCGAGCTGGGCTGGGGCGCGATCGAGTGGGAAGGGGAGGGGCTGAACGAGATCGGCCGCCGCCACACCGGAGAGGTGGTGGTGCGCATCGACCCGCGCTACTTCCGCCCAGCGGAGGTGGACACGCTGCTGGGGGACCCCAGCAAGGCCCACCTGAAGCTGGGCTGGACCCCCACCACCACGCTGGAGGAACTGGTGGCGGAGATGGTGGCTGCCGACAAGGAGGAGGCGCGCAAGGAGGCGCTGCTGCGGCTCAAGGGCTTCCAGGTGGTGGGCAGCCGTGAGTGAGGCGCTGCGGCCCCAGCCGCTGATCGGACCCGGCGATCGGATCTTCGTGGCCGGCCACCGCGGCATGGCTGGTGGGGCCATCTGCCGGGCGCTCCAGCGAGCCGGCTATGGCGATCCTGCGTGCGGCGGCGCGCTGCTCACCGCTCCGAGCAGCGAGCTGGACCTGCGCGACGCTCCAGCGGTGGAGCGTTGGTTTGCCGAGCAGCGGCCCACTGTGGTGGTGCTGGCGGCGGCGAAGGTTGGCGGCATCCACGCCAACGCCACCTACCCGGCCGACTTTCTGCTCGACAACCTCAAGATCGAGACCCATGTGATCGAGAACGCCTGGCGCCAAGGCACCCGGCGGCTGTTGTTTCTGGGCAGCAGCTGCATCTACCCGAAGTTCGCGGCCCAGCCGATCCGCGAGGAGGCGCTGCTCAGCGGCGCGCTGGAGCCCACAAACGAGTGGTATGCCATCGCCAAGATCGCCGGCATCAAGCTCTGCGGAGCCTTACGCAAGCAGCATGGTTTTGATGCCATCAGCCTGATGCCCACCAACCTCTACGGCCCGGGGGACAACTACCACCCCACCAACAGCCACGTGCTGCCGGCCCTGATCCGCCGCTTCCACGAAGCCTCTGAGCGCCCCGAGCGGGGGCTGGGCAGCAGCGTGAGCTGCTGGGGGACAGGCACACCGCTGCGCGAATTCCTGCACGTGGACGACCTGGGCGAGGCCTGCGTGTTTGCCCTGGAGCACTGGAATCCCGATGCCCCCGGCGCGCCCCGCGGGGATGACGGTGAGCCGCTGAGCTTCCTGAACGTGGGCACAGGGCTCGACCTCAGCATCCGCCAGCTGGCCGAGGCGGTGGCGGCGGCAACGGGGTTTGCCGGCACGATCAGCTGGGACAGCAGCAAGCCCGACGGCACGCCGAAGAAGCAGCTGGACGTGAGCCGCCTGGCGGTGTTGGGCTGGCGGGCGCGGATCCCCCTGGCTGAGGGCTTGGACGCGACTGTGGCCGACTTCCGCGAACGTTTGACGAGCGGGGCGGTGCGGGCAGTTTGAATTGGGCCCTACGGAGACTCAACAGAATCGCTCTCTTCTTCCCTTGGCTGACTCAGGCTGGCTGATTCAGGTTGGCAGATTCAGTGTGTGCAGATTGGCGAGTCGCCACCATGCGGGGCTTCATCAATGGGACCCCCGCACACCGCGACCAAATCCACACAGCTGCAGAGGCCGAGGCGCTGCCATTCGCGCCGAACTCCACAGGCCTCCCGACACATGGCATGGAGCTGCATCTAGACAAACACGGCCCAGACTGGAATTAGGATTATCATCAACTCAAGACTAGTTGCTGGAGATGAAGATGTTTCGGTCGCCGCAAGCTCTGCTTGTGTTAGCAGTTCTAACTGGATCGATAGCACTCAATTTCTTCCTGGGGCGAACATCTCTTCGCTACTACTGGCTTCTGAATCAAACCACTCTCGATCCATTCGGATTGCTGAAGGTTTCCAGTGATCCAATCAATCCAACGGCAAGACAGCGTATTGTGATGCTCGGCGATTCCAGGGCAAGCGCCTGGCCCCAGCCACCGGGTATGGACTCAGCAGAGTTCATCAACCGCGGCATCAGCGGCCAAACCACGGTTCAGGTTCTCGGTCGCTTCCAGCAGCACGTGGCTGATCTAGAGCCGGATGTGGTGTTGATTCAGGCAGGGATCAATGATCTCAAAACCATCCCTCTGTTTCCAGACAGAAAGGCCGAGATCATTGCGCAGTGCGAAGCCAATATGCAGGAACTCACCTCCCGTTCCCTGGATACGGGAGCCAAGGTGGTTGTGACAACCATCATTCCAGCAGGGCGGGTTCCACTGCTGAGGATACCCTTCTGGCCCAACGAGGTAGACCAAGCCCTAGAAAGCTGCAACGCATCCATCAAAACACTGGCATCAGATCGCGTGATGGTTTTTGACACATCAGCGATCGTGACCGCAGGCAACGGACGGGTACGGCCTGAGTATCAGCGCAACTTTCTGCATTTGAATCGTGCCGGCTACCAGGCCTTGAATCGAGAACTGGCAAGTGCATTAAGCGCAATGCTTGAGTAGATTGTCCCGTTGGATTGATGGGGCTACCTGGGATCGAGTGAAGCCCAACTGTCCCAGCCACGATCAGCTCCACCAGCAGCCCGGTCTCCATCAGGTCCACAAGGCTGCCGCCTAGGGGGGGGATCTGCTCCGGTGCAGGGCTGGCAGAAGGGCTGGGCCAGCTGCCACCGTGTTCTGGAATCGACACAACGGTGAGCATCCCCGGTGGCCTGAAAACCGGCACTTGCTGCTTAAATCATGGGGTTCTGAGACGCTGGAGCACCGCTCGCGTCCGGACCACCTGTTGCACTTGTGGTGTGTCCGGACACCTGCATCCGCCGCACGCCGCCAGCACCCGCCCCTCTCCCAGCGCTTCGCATGCCAGCTTCGCCCACCCGCAATCTCGTCACCGGCGGCGCAGGGTTTCTTGGTTCCCACCTGGTGGACCGGCTGATGGAGGCGGGCGAGGAGGTGATCTGCCTCGACAACTACTTCACTGGACGCAAAGCCAACATCGCCCAGTGGATCGGCCACCCGCGCTTCGAGCTGATCCGCCACGACGTCACCGACCCCATCCGACTGGAGGTGGACCGCATCTGGCACCTAGCCTGCCCGGCCTCGCCGGTGCACTACCAGTTCAATCCGATCAAGACGGCCAAAACCAGCTTCCTGGGCACCTACAACATGCTGGGCCTGGCCCGGCGGTTGGGGGCACGGTTGCTGCTGGCCAGCACCAGTGAGGTGTATGGCGATCCCGAGGTGCACCCCCAGCCCGAGAGCTACCGCGGCTGCGTGAACACGATCGGCATCCGCAGCTGCTACGACGAGGGCAAGCGCATCGCCGAGACCCTCTGCTTCGACTACCAACGCATGCACAGCACGGAAATCCGCGTGATGCGCATCTTCAACACCTATGGCCCGCGCATGCTTCCCGATGACGGACGGGTGGTGAGCAACTTCATCGTGCAGGCCCTGCGTGGCGAGCCGCTCACGCTCTATGGCGACGGCAGCCAGACCCGCAGCTTCTGTTATGTGGATGATCTGATTGAGGGTATGATCCGACTGATGAATGGTGCGCACAGCGGCCCGATCAATATCGGCAATCCCGGCGAGTTCACGATCCGCCAGCTGGCCGAACGGGTACGCGAACGGATCAATCCCGCCCTGGACATCACCAGCCTGCCGCTGCCGGCCGACGATCCCACCCAGCGCCAGCCGCTGATCGATCTGGCTCGCGCTGAGCTGGGCTGGGAGCCGAAGGTGAGCCTGGACGAAGGGCTGGAACCCACGATTGCCTGGTTCAGGAAGTCTCTGAACGCCAGCCCAAAGCCCCAGGAGGTGGCGGCATGACTGTGAAACACATCTGCTGCATCGGCGCGGGCTACGTGGGCGGGCCCACGATGGCCGTGATCGCCGACCGCTGCCCGGAGGTGCAGGTGACGGTGGTGGACCTGAACGCCGAGCGGATCGCCGCCTGGAACGATCCTGATCTGAGCAAGCTGCCGGTGTATGAGCCGGGGCTGGATGCGGTGGTGGGGCGCGCGAGGGGCCGCAACCTGCACTTCACCACTGAGGTGGAGGCGGCCATCGGCGAGGCCGACATGGTGTTCCTGTCGGTGAACACCCCCACCAAGACCAAGGGCCTGGGTGCCGGTCAGGCCAGTGATCTCAAGTGGGTGGAGGCCAGCGCCCGCACCGTGGCCAGGGCGGCCAAGGGCCACACGATCGTGGTGGAGAAGAGCACCCTGCCGGTGCGCACCGCCGAGGCGGTGAAGGCGATCCTGGC
>JAWOBH010000157.1:0-4863 GCA_046498125.1 Prochlorococcaceae cyanobacterium
TTTCCTTTGCCCCCAAAGCCCCGACGAAGCAATCCTCATTTGAAATCAAAGAAGGAATTCTGCCCCGAAGATCAGAGGCGACCTCTGCAATCTGATCTTCTAAAGTGCAGGATTAGCACACGGGGATCTCCTTCTCCGGCGCCTCGGTGAGCGAGACGCGGATCGTGTCGCCGATGCCCTCGGCCAGCAGCGGCGCGATGCCGGCGGTGCTCTTGATGCGGCCGTAGTCGCCGTCACCGGCCTCGGTCACGCCCAGGTGCAGGGGATAGTTGAACCCCTCGGCGTCCATGCGGTCCGCCATCATCCGGTAGGCGGCCATCATCACCGGCGCCCGCGAGGCCTTCATCGACACCACGATGTTGTGGAAGTCGAGGCGATCGCAGATGTGGATGAACTCCATGGCGCTCTCCACCATGCCCAGGGGCGTGTCGCCGTAGCGGAACAGCATGCGCTCGGCCAGGGAGCCGTGGTTCACGCCGATGCGCAGGGCCTTGTCCTGCTCCTTGAGCGCCCGCACCAGGGGTTCGAAGGTGGCGGTGATGCGCTCGCCGATGGCGGCGATCTCGGCGTCGCTGAACTCGGTGCGGTTGGGATCGGGCTTGTCGAACACGAACAGGCCCGGGTTGATGCGCACCTTGTCCACGTGCTTCACCACCTCCAGGGCGATCTTCATGCCGTTGTGGTGCACGTCGGCCACCAGCGGTACGGCCTGGTAGGTGTCGATCAGGCGCTGGCGGATCTCGCCCATCGCCCTGGCGTGGGCAATGGACGGCACCGTGACCCGCACGATCTCGCAGCCCACCTCGTGCAGACGGCGGATGCCGGCGGTGGCCCCCTCGATGTCGAGGGTGTCCTCGTTGATCATCGACTGCACCACCACCGGGTGCTGGCTGCCGATCCAGATGTCACCCACCCGCACGCTGCGGGTGGGGCGGCGACGGATGAGGGTGTCGTAGCGGGGGTTGGCGGGGTCGAAGCCGGCCAGCGGGGCGGCAGCGCCGGAGCCGGAGGGCTCGGGACTGACCAGGGTGCCGGTCATGGCGGTTCCGGTCATGGCGGTGCCGGTCATGGTGGAAGGGGCCGGGAACGATGGCGCCAAGGCTGTCACAGGAGCAGCGTCAGCTGCCGGATTCCAGCTGGTCAAGGCGCCGGCGCACGTCCTGGAGGTCCTGCCAGGTGAGCCATTTGGGGCTGCCCTGCTCCCTTGATGGATTGCGCAGCAGGTAGGAGGGATGGAGGATCGGCATCAGCCAGCGGCCCGCCAGCGGCTCCTGCTCGCCGCGGCGCCACTGGCCGCGCAGGCGGGTGATGCCTCCCTTGATGCCCAGCACCCCCTCCATGGCCGAGGCCCCGGCCAGCAGGATCACGGCGGGATCCACCAGCCGGATCTGCTCCTCCAGCCAGGGGCGGCAGGCGGCGATCTCCTGGGCCGTGGGCTTGCGGTTGCCGGGCGGGCGGCACTTCACCACGTTGCAGATGTAGGCCTCGCTGTCGGAGTCGATCGCCACGCTGGTGAGCATCTGATCGAGCAGCTGGCCGGCCCGGCCCACGAAGGGCAGGCCGCTGGCGTCCTCCTGGGCGCCTGGACCCTCGCCGATCACCATCAGCCGGGCGGCGGGATTGCCGCGGCTCACCACCACCTGCAGGCGGCCATCGGCCAGGCCGCAGCGGCGGCAGCCCCGGCAGCTCTCGCTGAGCTGCTCGAGGCTGGCGGGGGCGCTGGCGGGGGCGGCCGAAAACAGATCGATCTGCCGGGGCTGGGGATCGGCATCCATGGCCGCCATCCTGCCGACCCGTGTACGAAGTGTGAATGTGGCCGGCGGCCGGCCTGTGAAAGCGGGCAAGGCGTAGGTCAGGATGGTGGATACGCCACAGCCGCGCGCTCCCGAAGCCGGCACCGCAGCCGATGCCGACCTCCGGGATCCCCGCCACGTCAACAGCCCCGAGTGGCGCTCCCAGCGTCCTGTTGATCCCCACCACGGTGTCTGCCCAGCCCGCGGTGTCTGCCCAGAACCCGACTGCGCCGCAGAACCTGGCCGCTCCCCCCACCGCCCCCGCGATGCCCGCTCCCAGGCCGGCGCTCCGCATCAGCCCGGCCGAACGGCTGAGCGAGCGCGCCAAGGCCCTGCAGCCCTCCCTCACCCTGGCGATCGCCGCCAGGGCCAAGCAGCTCAAGGCCGACGGCCGCGACATCTGCAGCCTCAGCGCCGGCGAACCCGACTTCGAGACGCCGGAGTTCATCCGCCGGGCCGCCGCCGACGCCCTTGCCGCCGGGCTCACCCGCTATGGCCCCGCCGCCGGCGAACCGGCCCTGCGCGAGGCGATCGCCGCCAAGACCGGCCGCGAGAACGGCCGCCCCACCACGGCCGCGGAGGTGCTGGTGACCAACGGCGGCAAGCAGGCCCTCTACAACCTCTTCCAGGTGCTGCTGCAGAGCGGCGACGAGCTGCTGCTGCCCTCGCCCTACTGGCTCAGCTACCCGGAGATCGCCCGCATGGCCGGGGCCCGGGTGGTGACGCTCGGCAGCAGCGCCGGGCAGGGCTTCCGGCTCACGGCCGAGCAGCTGGAGGCGGCCATCACCCCCGCCAGCCGGCTGCTGGTGCTGAACAGCCCCGGCAACCCCACCGGCACCGTGCTCCACCGCGCTGAGCTGGAGGCGATCGCGGCCGTGCTGCGCCGCCATCCCCAGGTGGCGGTGGTGTGCGATGAGATCTACGAGTTCCTGGTGGATCCCGGCCACGAGCACGTGAGTCTGGCCGGGCTGGCGCCCGACCTGGCCGATCGGGTGTTCATCGTCAATGGCTGCGCCAAGGGCTGGGCGATGACCGGCTGGCGGGTGGGCTGGCTGGTGGGCCCGGAGCCCGTGATCGCCGCCGCCGCCGCCCTGCAGAGCCAGACCACCAGCAACGTGTGCACCTTCGCCCAGTACGGCGCCCTGGCGGCGGTGAACGGCTCGCGCGACTGCGTGCAGGAGATGGCGGCCGAGTTCAGCCGTCGCCGCGCCCTGCTCAGCGACGGCCTGCGGGCGATCGAGGGCATCACCCTGCAGCCCCCGGAAGGGGCCTTCTACGCCTTCCCCGACCTCAGCCGCTTCGGGCTCGACTCGATGGAGCTGAGCAACCGGCTGCTGGATGAGGTGGGGCTGGCGGTGGTGCCCGGTGTGGCCTTCGGCGACGACCGCTGCATCCGCCTCTCCTGCGCCGCCTCGCCGGCCACCATCGACGACGGCCTGGAGCGGCTGCGGCGCTTCCTCTGCAGCCTGTAGGCACCAGCCTCCAGCCAGCGGGCACCTCTCGTTCCCCCATCGGGCAGCATCGGGTCGTCGTTTCCCTGTCGACCCTTGACCACCCGAGAACGTTGGGCCGTTGCGCTCGCCGGCCTGCTGCTGATCGGCCTGCTGCCAACGGCCTGTACCCCCCGCACCGACACCACGGCCGGTGCCGATGGCGCCAGCAGCGAAGCCGCCCGTCCGAACGAGAAGCGGGTGCTGCGCATCGGTGCCATCCCCGACCAGAACCCCGAGAAACTCAACCGCCTCTATGGCCTGGTGGCCGATGAGCTGAGCGAGCAGCTGGAGGTGCCGGTGCGCTTCGTGCCCGTCACCGACTACACCGCCGCCGTGAGCGCCTTCCGCACCGGCGACCTGGATCTGGTGTGGTTCGGCGGCCTCACCGGCGTGCAGGCCTGGCTGCAGAAACCCGGCGCCCGCGCCCTGGCCCAGCGCGACATCGACCGCTCCTTCCACAGCGTGTTCATCGCCAATCCCGACAGCGGCCTGAAACCGTTCAGCGATCAGAGCGGCCTGCTGCAGCTCAAGGGCAAGCGCTTCACCTTCGGTTCGGAGAGTTCCACCTCCGGCCGCCTGATGCCCCAGTATTTCCTCAACCAGGCCGGCGTGCAGCTGAGCGACTTCGCCGGCGGCAACCCGGGCTTCAGCGGCAGCCACGACGCCCTGATCGCCCTGGTGGAGAGCGGCACCTACGACGCCGGCGTGGTGAACGAGCAGGTGTGGCGCAGCCGCATCGAGGAGGGCAAGGTGGACACCACCAGGGTGGTGGAGCTCTGGCGCACGCCCGGCTACGCCAACTACACCTGGGTGGTGCAGCCCAACCTGGACGAGGACTACGGCCAGGACTTCACCGAACGGCTGGAGCAGGCCTTCACCGGCCTCAGCCCCGACGATCCCCGCCAGGCGCAGATCCTGGAGCTGTTCGGCGCCGAGCGCTTCGTGCCCGCCAGCAACAGGCAGTACGAGGCCATCGAGGCTGTGGGGCGCCAGATCGGCAAGATCCGCTGATGGATCCGGCGGCGGTGCTGGAGCTGGAGGGAATCCAGGTGCGCGGCCGCGGCCAGCCCCGCCTGCAGGGGGTGTCGCTGCGGCTGCGGCCCAGCGAGCGTGTGGCGCTGCTGGGGCCGAGCGGCGCCGGCAAGAGCACCCTGCTGGCGGTGGCCAACGGCCTGATCGCACCGGATCAGGGCCAGCTGCGCTGGCAGGTTACCTCCGTATGCTAGTGGTAGCTATCTTCTGTAGCACCGCGAACATAGTCCCGAGAATTCGGAAAAGTGGTGTTCGGTATGAAAGCCGAAGACCCGGGTGAACTCGTTTTCCTCTTCACATAATTCCTTGTCGGCGAACTCTCGAATGACTCCGCAGTGCTGGCAGACCATGAAGCGATGGCAGCCTTCTATAGCATCTATGCTGCACTTCACGAATCTGCCGCTGGACAGCATCTTATGGGCCAGATTTAGGCTGCAAAACAAATCGAGTATGCGGTAGATGGTAACGTGGTTTAGATATTGGCCCCTGGTGCGCAGAATCTCCTGTATGTCGTAAGGGGAAAGGGGTTTTTCGATTTCCTCCAG
>JAWOBH010000335.1:0-9521 GCA_046498125.1 Prochlorococcaceae cyanobacterium
CGGCCGGTTCAGCGGGCCACGGGGGTGAGGTCGTCGATCAGCTGCTCCAGCTCGCCCGCCCCCACCCGGTAGACCTCGTTGCAGAAGTGGCAGGTGAGCTCGGCCTGGCCGTCCTCCTCGAGGATGCTGCCCAGCTCGTCGCGACCCAGCAGCCTGAGGGCGCCGATGCTGCGCTCCCGGCTGCAGGGGCAGCGGAACCGCACCGGCTGGCCGCTGGTGCCGCCTTCCAGGGGCTGGGGGTCGAGGTCGGGAAAGATGTCCTCCAGCAGGGTGTGCAGCTGGCCCTCGCAGGCCGCCAGCCGCTGGGGGAAGCCCGTCACCTCCCGGCAGCGCTCCTCCAGCAGCGCCACCAGGGCCGGCTCCTGGGCCGCCTTGGGCAGCACCTGCACCAGCACCCCGCCGCTGCAGCCAATGCCCTGGCTGTCGATCTGCTCGCCCACGAACACCGCCGAGGGCGTCTGCTCCGAGTGCAGCAGGTAGGAGGCCAGGTCCTCGCCGATGCCGCCGCTCACCAGTTCCACCGTGGAGCTGTAGGGCTCGCCCTCCCCCCGATCCCGCACCACGTGCAGGTAGCCGGTGCCGGTGGCGGTGCGGAAGTCGAAGTGGTGGCCGCCGTCGCTCTCCTCCACCAGATCCAGCTCCAGCTCCGGGTTGCCCACGTAGCCACGCACGCTGCCGTCGCGGCCGGCATCCACCATCAGGCCCCGCAGCGGGCCGTCGGAGGCGATGCGCAGGTTCACCCGCCCGTGGGCCACCTTCATCGAGCTGGCCAGCAGCAGCCCGGCGGTCATCGCCCGCCCCAGCAGGGCCGACGTGAGGAACGACAGCCCGTGCCGCCGCGCCGCCTCGCGGCTGGCGGCGCTGGTGGTCACGGCCACCAGGCGGATGCCCCCTCCGGCGGCGGTGGCCCGCAGCAGCTGGTCGGTCATGCACGCCCCCCGGTTGCGGGCATGGTACGGAGCGTGCCCGCTGCGATGGGGCTCAGCCGGCCCTCCCGCAGCCCCCAGCTCACCGGCTCCAGCGCGCGGAACAGCTCCGGCTCGTGGGTCACCACCAGCACCACACGTTCCTTGGCCAGATCCCCCAGCAGTCCCACCACATCGCCGCGCACCGCCCAGTCCAGCCCGGCGGTGGGTTCATCCAGCAGCAGCACCCGCGCCTCCCGCAACAGCTGCACCGCCAGGGCCAGCCGCCGCTGCTGGCCGCCGCTGAGGCGCTCGGGCTGCTGCTGGGCCGACAGCCCCTCCAGCCCCACCTGCTGCAGCACCCGCTCCAGCTGCCCGGCCTCCAGGCGCCGGTGGCCGAGGCGCAGCTCCTGCCCCACCGTGAGGCCGAGGAAGTGGCGTTCGGGGAACTGGAACACCAGTCCGCACAGCCAGCGCCGCTGGCGGCCGTTGAGCGTCTCCCCGTTCCAGCGGATCGTGCCCCGCTCCGGCTCGGCCAGGCCGCTGATCACCTCCAGCAGGGTGGTCTTGCCGCCGCCGCTGGGGCCCGCCACCAGCGCCAGCCGGCCTGCCTCCAACCGCAGGTTCACGTCGTCGAGCACCGGCCGGGCCGCCGTGGCCGGCTGGTAGCGCACCCCGCGGAGTTCCAGCATCGCCCCAGCATGCCTGCCGCAGGGCTGATGTGGGATCGTGACAGCTCTGCCCCACCGCCCCCGAGGCCGCTCCCGATGGAGGTGCGTTTCCGCGAGATCAACCCCTTCAGCTGCTGGATCTGGCTGCGCTTTCCCCATCCCCCCGGCCAGGGGGAGCGGGGCTACGTGGAAACCGCCTTCGACAGCTGGTTCTTCCTTGGCAAGCTGGGTGGCTTCAACGCCGAGAACCTCCAGGCCCAGGAGGCCGACGGCGGCGAGCTCAGCTGGCTGGCCTACGACGCCGATGCGGCCGACAGCGCCCAGCGGGCGCTGATGCACAACATGGGCCCGGTGGAATACCAGGGCGCCTGGGCCCGCTGCTGGGTGGACCTGGGCCTCAGCGACGCCGTGGCCCTCGACGTGCTGATCAACACCTTCAGCCAGCTCAACCGCGACGTGGTGGAGATCGAGGAGCTGGTGATCGGCGGCGTCAACGACGACTGGCCGGTGGAGGAGCAGCCCGAGGAACTGCTGCCCTTCGCCGGACGCTGAGCGGGCGGCGGCGGTGGCGCGGGAGTGGCGACGGCTGCTGGTGCCCCCGGAGCGGCTGGCCGCCGCGGCTGCACCCGGAGACCGTGCCGGGGCGGAGCTGGCGCTGGAGCCGCCGGAGCTTCACTACCTGCGCCGGGTGCTGCGCCTGCGCCCCGGCCAGCGCTTCGCTCTGGTGGATGGGGCCGGCCACCTCTGGAGCGCCAGCCTGGGCGCGGCCACGGCCCAGCTGGAGCAGCCCCTGCAGCGGCCCCTGCTGAGCGAGCCGCAGCCCCGGCCCGCCCTGCGGCTGGCGGTGGCCCTGCCTCGTCAGGACGCCGACGTGCTGCTGCGCATGGCCTGTGAGCTGGGCATCGATCGCCTCTCGCCCCTGGCCGCCGAACGCAGCGCCGCCGCCGCACCGCTCCGGCCCGAGCGCCAGGCGGCGATCCTGCGCGAGGCCCTGGAGCAGTGCGAGCGGCTGTGGCTGCCCCGCCTCGATGCCCCCCGGCCCGCCACCGCCGCTCTGGCGGCCGCCCCGGAGCCGGGCGGGCAGGAGCCAGCGCCGGGTGGGCCGGTGCTGCGGCTGCTGGCCACCACCCGCCGCGAGGGTCTGCCGCCCCTCGAGCAGCGCCTGATGGAGGCGGCTGCGAGCTCAGCCGGGCTGGCGGAGGAGCTGCCGCCTGGCCAGGTGGTGGTGGCGATCGGGCCGGAGGGAGGCTGGAGCCCGGCGGAGGAGGAGGCCGCGGCGGCGGCCGGCTGGCAGCCCGTGGCTCTGGGCGCCACGATCCTGCGCACCTCCACCGCCGCCGTGGCCGCCGCCACCCTGCTGGCCGCCTGGCGCCGGGGCCTGGCGATCAGCTGCGGAACATCTCGTTCACCATCCCCTTGAACACGCCGAGGTTGGCGCCGGCCCGGCGGCGGCGGCTGGGCACCGCATTGGCCGGGTTGAGGCACTCCGGCGCGAAGGTCACGTTGGTGGGGGCGGGCCGCGCTTCCTGGGCCGCCCGCAGCTCGGCCGCCACCGCTTCGGCGGTGGTGAGCACGGGCTGGGACGTGGGGCTGGCGGCCGGCGCCGCTGCCGCCACGGCTTCGGTTGCCGGGGCCGGGGCCGGCAGCACAGGTTCGGCCGGCTTGGTCTCGGCCAGCTTGGTCTCGGCGGGCTTGCTCGCGGCGGGCTTGGACTCCGCGTCCTTCTTGCCGGCCTGGCTGAGGTCGAGGAAGAAGCTGTCCTTGCGCTTGAAGATCATCACTGCCGCCGGCACGTGGGGCGATTATCCGTCGCCCGCCGCCCGCTGCGGCCCCGGCCTTAGGGGTGTGCAACACACTGGAGGCCGCCATCCGTTCCGCCCCAGCCGCCGCCTTGGTTTCCCTCCTCGCCGCCCTCGCCCCGCTTGGCGCCCTGGGTTCGTTGGCCACCCTGGCGGCGCTTGCGGGCCCCCTGCCGGCGCCGCAGCAGCCGCTGACCTGGCTGATCGCCCTGGCCCTCAACGGCGTGCTGATCGGCCTGGCCCAGCGCCTGCCCCTGCTCACCCCCGCCGGCTGGGTGCATGCCGGCATCCTCGGCACCGTGCTCTGGGGCTCTCTGGGGCCCCGTGGCTGGCTGGCGGTGGTGGCCTATCTGCTGCTGGGGTCGCTGGTCACCCGGCTGGGGCTGCGCCGCAAGCAGGAGCAGGGTCTGGCGGAAGCCCGCGGCGGCCGGCGCGGGCCCGAGAACGTGTGGGGCTCGGCGGCCACCGGCGCCCTGCTGGCGATGGCGATCGCCCTGGCGCCGCCGGCCTGGACGCCCCTGTTGCTGGTGGGGTTCACGGCCAGCTTCGCCGCCAAGCTGGCCGACACCTGCGGCAGCGAGATCGGCAAGCGCTGGGGCCGCCACACCGTGCTGATCACCAGCCTGCGGCCCGTGCCCCCAGGCACCGAGGGGGCGATCAGCCTGGAGGGCACCCTGGCCAGCCTGGCGGGCAGCGTGGTGATGGTGCTGCTGGCCCTGGCGCTGGGCCTGCTGCCCGGTCCGCCGGCCGCCCTCACCGCCGCCGCCGCCGCCCTGATCACGGGGGTGGGCCTGGTGGCCACGCTGCTGGAGAGCGTGATCGGCGCCACCGTCCAGAGCCGCTTCCCCTGGTTCAGCAATGAGCTGGTGAACGGCGTTCAGACCGCCCTGGCGGCGGTGCTGGCGATGCTGGTGTGGGGCTGGCTGGCGCCTTCGCCCTGAGCCCTGGCCCGAAGCCAGGCCAGCAGCGCCTCGCCCCGCCGCCGGCAGTCGCTGGCTGAGCAGCCCTGGAGCAGGGCCAGCTGCTTCCAGCCCAGGCCGTCCACCCAGCGGCCCCGGATCAGCTCCCGGTCGCTGGGGCTGAACCCGTCCATCTGGCTCTGCAGCCACGCGCACTGGGGGTCAGCACTGGGGCTGGACCCGGGTTGCTGCTCGCTGCTGAGCCGATCCAGCAGGCTGCTGCCGCCGTCATCCCCGGCGCTGCCGCAGCAGCCGGGGGCCGGGGCGTCCAGGCTGGCCACCGCCAGCGCCCGCCTCACCCGGCCCGCCTCCTCCAGCCGCTCCAGGCTGCAGCCCAGGGCGTCGGCCAGCGCGGCCGGGCTGAGGGCGGCCAGGCCGGCGCCGCGCCGCTGCTCCACCAGCGTCTCGGCCCGGCGCTGCAGCTCCCGCAGCCGCCGGGGCGTGTGCAGCGGCTGCTCGCGGTCACGCTGCTCCTGGAGCATGGCGCCGCGGATGTAGGGCACCGCAAAGCTGCTCAGGGCCACGCCGCGGCTCACCTCGAAGGCCTCCACCGCCCGGATCAGCCCCAGGCAGCCGCTGGAATAGAGCTCATCGAAGGGCCGGCCGCTGCGGCGGCTTTCGCGGTTGGCCACCAGCCGCACCAGGGCCAGGTTGTTCACCACCAGGGCATTGCGCCAGTGCAGCCGTGCCGCCTGGGCGCGGCTGCGGTTCAGCCTCTGCAGCAGGGCGCGGTTGCGCTGCAGATGGTCGCTGGAGCTGGCCCGGGGGGCCTGGAACGGTGAACGGGTCATGGCCGGTGACGATGGGGATCGTGATTGCACGGTTCTCCCGGCCCCCACCCCGTTCCTCACCCCTCCCGGCCCCGTCGCTCACCCGGATGGGGGATGGCGCCCGCCTCAGGCCCAGGTCGTGCCCAGCTGCAGCGGCTGCAGCCCCGCCCACTGCTGCAGTGCCGGCCACTGCTGCACCCGCGTGTACACCTGTCGGTGCCCCTCGCTGTTGAGGTGCAGGCCGTCGCCGCACAGCCAGCTGGGCCAGCCCGGATCGGCGAGCAGGTCGTCGAGCAGGGGCAGGAAGGGCACATCGGCCTCCAGGCAGGCCTCCTCCAGCAGCCCCTCGTAGCGCCGCACCTGCTCGAGGCCATACCAGAGCACCTCGGCGAAGGGCATGGCCGCCTCCTGCACCGGGGTGAGCCCCAGCACCAGCACCGGAGCGGTGGTCCGCGCCCGCAGCAGCAGTTGCTGGAGGCCGTAGAGGAATCCCTCCGGCTCCAGCTGGGGGCGGCCGTCGGGCCGTCCCACCCGGGCGCTGTCGTTGATGCCCGTGGCCAGCAGGATGCCGTGGGGCTGCTGGCGGCGCAGCTCGCCGCGGCAGGCCACCTCCGCCTGCAGCCGGGCCGCCACCCGCTCCAGCCCATCGCCGCGCACCCCGAGGGGGTAGAGCACCGGTGCCTCCGGCAGGCCCATCCAGTGGCGCCGCAGGCGCTCGCACCAGCCCCCCTCGAGGGGATCGCCCCAGCCGTACACGCCGCTGTCGCCCAGCACGATCAGCTTGCGGGGCACGGCGGCGGGCATCGGCGCGGCAGCGGGCAAATCCGGGCCTGATCCTGCACCACCCCCGCCCGCTCAGGCCGTTCCCCCGCCCCCCAGCAGGCAGCATTGGGCCAGGCACGGGCGGAACCTCAGGCGTGGCAGACAGCGGGGCGGTGCCGGAGCGACTGGCGGTACAGCAGCTGGCGGTTCAGCAGCCGGCGGTGGAGCAGCCAGCGGTGGAGCGGGTGCCCGTGGAGGCGTGTCTGGCCGGCGCGGGGCCGCTGGTGGATGTGCGCAGTCCGGCCGAGTTCGCCCGGGGCCACATCCCCGGCGCCCGCAACCTGCCCCTGTTCGACGACGCCGGCCGGGCCGAGGTGGGCACCGCCTACAAGCAGCAGGGGCGCCAGGCGGCGGTGCTGCGCGGCCTGGCCCTGGTGGGTCCGCGGCTGGAGGCGATGGCCGCCCAGCTGGCCGAGTGGGCGGCCGCCAGCCCAGGCCAGCCCCTGCGGCTGCTGTGCTGGCGGGGCGGCATGCGCAGCGCCAGCGTGGCCTGGCTGGCGGGCCAGCTCGATCTGCCGGTGCTGCTGCTGGAGGGGGGCTACAAGGCCTACCGGCGCTGGGTGCTGGCCCTGTTCGAGCGGCCCTGGCCCCTGCGCCTGCTGGGCGGCCGCACCGGCACCGGCAAGACCGATCTGCTGCTGGCCCTGGCCGAGCGGGGCGTGGCGGTGGTGGATCTGGAGGGCCTGGCCCACCACCGCGGCAGCAGCTTCGGAGCCCTGGGCCTGCCCCCCCAGCCCAGCAGCGAGCACTACGAGAACCGCCTGGCCATGGCCCTGCGCGACCTGGAGGGGGCGTCCGAGATCTGGCTGGAGGCCGAGAGCGTGCAGGTGGGCCGCTGCCGCATCCCCGCCGGCCTCTGGCGGCAGATGAAGGCCGCCCCGGCCCTGGCGGTGCAGCGGCCCCTGGAGCAGCGCCTGGACCAGCTGGTGCGCATCTATGGCGTGCAGGACCCCGAGCAGCTGGCCGAGGCCACCCGGCGCATCGCCCGCCGCCTCGGCCCCCAGCGCACAGCTGCCGCCCTGGAGGCGATCGCCGCCCGCGACTGGAGCGCCGCCTGCCGCCAGATGCTCGACTACTACGACCGCTGCTACGACCACGACCTCAGCGCCCACACCCGTGAGCCGGTGGAGCTGGGCGCGCTCGGCGCCGAGGCGGCGGCCGAGCTGCTGCTGGCGCGGGGTCTGGTGGCGGCACCCCGCTGAGGCACCCACGGCCCTCAGGCCGCCAGCAGGCGCCGGCGCAGCCGGTCGCTGAGGTCTTCCCCCAGCAGGGTCAGGGCGGCGTACACCAGCATCAGCGCCGCCAGCTCATCCACGGCGAAGGAACTGAGGGCCTCCAGCAGCTGGCTGCCCAGGCCCGTGGCCCCCACCAGGCCCACCACCACCGATTCGCGCAGGATCACATCGGTCCGGTAGGCGCCGTAGGCCAGGTAGGGCCTTGCCAGGGCGCTGAAGCGTCCGTAGAGCAGGGCCAGCCGCGGGCCGCTGCCGGCGCTGAGCAGGGCCTGCTCGGCACTCGCGCCGCGATGTTCGGCGCTCTCCAGCAGCATCCGCCCCAGCACCCCCAGGTTGTGCAGGCCCAGGGCCAGGGCGCCGGTGACCACCCCGGGATCGAGCACGAACAGCAGCAGCAGGGCGATCAGCGGCGGCGGCCACAGCCGCCCCAGGGCCCAGAGCACCTGCAGCGCCAGCCGGCCCAGGGGCCAGGGCCGCACCAGCAGCAGCAGCAGCGGCGCCACCCCCACCGCCAGGGCCGCGGCCAGCAGCGTGAGGCTGAGGGTGTTGGCCACCAGGCTGGGCCAGGGCAGGGCCGCCACCGCTCCCCAGTCGGCGGGGGGCAGGGGCGGCAGGGGTTGCCAGCGCAGCAGGCTGCGGGGATCCACCTCCAGGGCCCAGGCCAGCGCCACCAGCAGGGGCAGCAGCAGGGCCGCGGCCAGCACCAGCTCCCGGCCGCTGCGGCCCACCCCGCTGGCGGCACCGGCGGCCGCCTGCCGCCCACTGGCAGCGGGGGCCTGGGGGCTGAGGCTGAGCCGGGGCGGCATCGTCCAGCGCCGCCGCAGCCAGCCCACCAGGCCCTCCAGCAGCAGCATCGCCGCCAGCAGCAGCCACAGCCCCGTCCACAGTTCGGCGAAGGCCAGCGACTGCAGCGTCAGCCGCAGCTCGGTGCCCAGCCCCCCCAGGCCGAACACCCCCAGCAGGGTGGCGCTGCGCAGGGCGCATTCCAGCCGGTAGCCCCCGTAGCTCAGCAGCTGGGGCAGCAGCGGCGGACCCAGGGCGGTGAGCAGGGCCGCCGGTGGCGCCACCCCGGCGGCCTCCAGGGCCTCCAGGCCGGCGGCGGGCAGGGCGTCGAGCTGGTCGCTCAGCACCCGTGCCACCAGGGCGCCGAAGGGGATGGCGATCGCCAGCACCGCCACCGCCGGCCGCAGGCCCACCAGCTGCAGCAGCAGCAGGCCCCAGAGCAGTTCGTGGATCGAGCGCGGCAGGGCCAGCAGCCGCCGGATCAGCTCCGCCGGCCACAGCCGGCCGCTGCAGCGCCGCCACACCTGCCGCGAGCTCAGCACCCCCAGCACCAGGCCCAGCACCAGGCTCAGGGCCCAGCCCAGCAGGGCCATGGCCACGGTCACCCCCAGGCCCCGCAGGGCCGAGCCGAGCACCAGGGGATCGAGGGACGGGCGCAGGGCCGCCAGCGCGAACCGGCCCACCAGGCTCCAGCCGCCGCCGTGGCTCAGGCCCGGCAGCAGCACCAGCAGGGGCAGCAGCACCAGGGCCGGCAGCAGCACCCACAGGGGCGCCGCCGGCCGCCAGCGCCCGCCCGTCTGCCGCCTGCCCGCCGCCATCGCCACCCCCCTGCTCATGGCGACCCCGGGCTCATGGCGCCGCTCCCGCATACAGGGCCGTGAGCAGTCCGGCATCCACGGCCGCCAGCGGTCGGTCGAACTGCACCCGGCCGGCCCGCAGCCCCACCACCCGATCGAACCCCGCCAGCAGGTCGGGCCGGTGCAGGCTCAGCAGCAGGGCCCTCGGGGCGCGGCCCGCCTCCAGCAGCAGCTCCAGCAGCTCGGCCGCCAGGCGCGGATCGAGGCTGGCCAGGGGCTCATCGGCCAGCAGCAGCACCGGCTCCTGGCGCAGCAGCCGCCCCAGGGCCACCCGTTGCCGCTGGCCCCCCGAGAGGGCCGACACGGGCTGATCGAGCAGGGCCGGATCCAGATCCAGCCGCCGCAGCACGGCGACGCAGGCGGCGCTCTCCAGCGGCAGCAGCTGGTTGAGCAGGGCCCGCGGCCAGCCCCACTGCCCCAGCCGGCCGGCGTTGAGGTTCTGCTGCACGCTCAGCTCTTCGATCAGGCGCAGGTCCTGCCAGAGGGTGCCGATGCGGCGCTGCTGACGGCGCCGGGCCCGGGGCGCCCGCGCCCGCTCCCGGCCCTGCCAGTGCAGCGATCCCCGGTCCGGTGCGATCAGGCCGTTGGCCACAGCGAGCAGGGTGCTCTTGCCGGCGCCGCTCGGCCCCAGCAGCGCCACCCGCTCCCCGGCCCGCAGCCGCAGCGACACCCCCTGCAGGCGGGGCTGGCCGCGGCCGCGCACCTCGATCCCCTCCAGCT
>JAWOBH010000008.1:0-6503 GCA_046498125.1 Prochlorococcaceae cyanobacterium
GAAGGCCGGCAGCCGGTGCTCTCCTCATCCAGTGCCCCGGCCGTCCCATCACCGCAGGCGCCAGGCTGGCGCCCAGCGTTTCCCCCCAAAGCAGCCGATGTCCCAGCAGGCCACCCCCACAACCGCCAGCCATCCGGCGCCGGCGGCACTGCTGGAGGCCCTGGCGGCGATCCCGGGAATGGGGGCGGGCCGGCGGCGCCTGGTGCTGCTGGGGGGCCAGCTGGGGGACTTCGACAGCCTCGAATACGCCCAGGCCCTGGTGCCGCTGCTGCCGGCCCTTGAGGCCGCCGGCATCGCCGTGCAGGCGTTCGCCATCGGCAACGAAGCCGGCCGGGACCGCTTCTGCGCCTTCACCGGCTTTCCGACCCAGCGGCTGCAGGTGCACCCCGACGCGCAGCTGCACCGGGCCCTGGATCTCTACCCCGGGCTGCAGCTGCCCATCGGGCCCTGGGGAAACCTGCTGCTGATGTGCGCCGGCATCGGCTCATCGGGCACCCTCCAGGAGGTGCTGCGCGGCTACACCGGCGACCGCAGCGCCCCCCAGCGGATCGCCGACGAGGCGGTGATCGAGGCGCCACCGCTGCCGCCGATCCGCGGCTCGCTGTTCGCCCGGGCCGGCGGCAGGGGCTTCCAGCGGCCGTTCGAGCTGGCCACGATCCGCCTGCGCAACATGGGCGAGGTGCTGCGCCACTGGAGCACCTACGTGCCCCGCCCCGACCACCTCACCCAGCGGGGCGGCACCGTTCTGCTGGGTGAGGACGACACCCTGCTGTACCAGCACCGTGATCCCGGGATCCTGGCCTTCTCGGCCACGATGGCTCGGCCCCTGAGCTTCCTCGAGCCCTACCTGAGGTCCGGCCCCGACGGCTGACGACAGCGCCCGGCGATGGAGCTAGTAGGGTTCAGCCTATTTCCAAGGCCAAGCCTGCGATGCGCGATGCCGGGTTCGAACCAGCGACATCCTGCTTGTAAGGCAGGCGCTCTACCGCTGAGCTAATCGCGCGTGACGGGGACGCTATCGCAGCTGGCCGCCGGTCTACCCGCCCCACGGCCGCGTGGGCGCTGGCAGCGGGCGGGCCGCAGCGAGCGGCTGAGCTGGCAGCTGGAGGCCCTGCTGCTGAGGCTGCTGCTGGCGCTGCTGCGCGGGCGGAGCCACGGGCGCGTCGCCGGCGCTCTCCAGCAGGTGGTGCGGCTGGGTCAGCCGCTGCTGGGACGGCAGCTGGCCACCGCCGAGGCCAATCTCGAGCGCGTCTACGGACCGGAGCTGAGCCCGGAGCAGCGCCGGCAGCTGGCCCGCTGCTCACTGGAGCAGTTCTTCCTCTCCTGCCTGGAGTCCATCATCGAGCCGGTGCCGGCGTGGCGGATTGAGGCCGAGGGGGAGGGCCTGGGGCAGCTGCTGGCCCGGCGCCGGCCGGGGGAAGGGGCGATCGTGGCCTCCCTGCACCTGGGCTGCTGGGACCTGGCCCTGCGCTGGCTGGGCGAGCGGCTCGACAACCTGGCGGTGATCTACCGGCCCGCCCACAACCCCCTGGCCGACCGCCTGCTCAACCGTGCTCGCCGTGCCAACAGCCAATGCCACTGGATCTCCCAGTTCGATGTCCGCTCGATGCTGGTGTGGTTGCAGCGCGGTGGCACGCTGGTGGTGATGAGCGACCTCTACGGCCAGCGCCACCCCCTGGCGGTGGATGTGCTGGGGCTTAGCACCCTGCTGGTCCGCACGCCGCTGGCGCTGGCGCAGAAAACAGCGGTGCAGCTGTTCCCCGTGGCCCACGTGCGCGACGACGACGGCCGTTTCCGCGTGATCTGCGGTAGGCCCCTGCCCCCGGCCGACCGGGCCGAGGCACTGATCCCCCGGGCCCAGGCCCTGGCCGACTGGCAGGAACCCTGGATCCAGGCCTACGCCGAGCAGTCCTACTGGATCCAGCGGCGCTGGAGGAGTGGCGACGGCAGCGGCAGCCGGCTGCGACCCCCAGCGGCGCCGGCGCCCCGGGCCCTGGCGGCAGCCGCCGCCAGGGGCAGGCACTGAGCGGTGGCCAGCGGCCGCGCCCACGACCGCGCCACCTGGCAGCTGGCCCTGCCCTTCGGCCTGCTGTTCGCCCCGGCCCTGGGCCTGGCGGGGGTGATGAGCGCCGCCACGGGGTTCCTGGTGGGGGGTCTGCTGCTCTCCCCCGATCTCGACACCCGCTCCAACGCCACCCGCCGCTGGGGTCCGCTGCGGCTGCTGTGGTGGCCCTACCGCCGCGGGCTGCCACACCGCTCCCTGCTCTCCCACAGCCCGCTGCTGGGCACGGCCGGGCGGCTGGCCTACCTGGCGGCCCTGGCGCTGCTGGCCTCGGCCCTGCTGGCGCCCCTGCCCCTGGGCCTGCCCACACCCCCGGAGCTGCTGAGCGCCGCGCTGGGCCTGTGGAAGGGCCAGCGGCCGCTGCTGCTCAGCGCCCTGGTGGGCCTGGAGGCCAGCAGCTGGCTGCACCTGATCCAGGATGGCGATCCCCTGCCGCGGCTGCCCCGCCGACGCCGACGCCGATGAGCTCCGATCCCCGCCTGCCGGCCACCCTTGACGCGCTGGCCGCGCTGGTGGAGGTGGTCGCCCGCCTGCGCGACCCCGAGAGCGGCTGCCCCTGGGACCTGGAGCAGACCCATGCCTCCCTGGTGCCCTACGTGCTCGAGGAGGCCCACGAGGTGGCCGATGCCATCCGCCACGGCGACGACCGCCACCTGGAGGAGGAGCTCGGCGATCTGTTGCTGCAGGTGCTACTACACGCCCGCATCGCCAGCGAGGAGGGGCGGTTTGATCTCGAGCGCATCGCCCGGGGGCTCAGCGCCAAGCTGATCCGCCGCCACCCCCATGTGTTCGCCGGCGCCGCCGACAGCGACAGCGCCGCCGTACGCGCCAGCTGGGAGGCGATCAAGGAGACCGAGCGGCGGCAGCGCGAGGCAGAGAAGCCCCAGGGCCGGGACCAGGGGGCGGAGCTCTCGTCCGCCAGCCCCCTGAGCGACAAGCTGGCCGGCAAGGTGCGGGGCCAGCCGGCCCTGGCAAGCGCCATGACCATCTCCAGGAAGGCTGCCGCCGCCGGCTTCGAATGGGACGCCATGGCCGGTGTGTGGGAGAAGGTGCACGAGGAGCTCGACGAGCTCAAGGAGGCGGTGGCCGCGGCCCAGGCGGGTGCTGATCGCAGCCATGCCGAGGAGGAACTGGGCGATCTGCTGTTCACCCTGGTGAACGTGGCCCGCTGGTGCGGTCTCGACCCTGAGGCCGGGCTGGCCGGCACCAACCGCCGCTTTCTGGATCGCTTCTCGCGGGTGGAGGCAGCCCTGGGCGGGGACCTGCAGGGCCGCGGGATCCACGAGCTGGAGGGGCTGTGGCAACAGGCCAAAGCCCAGATCCGCGCCGAGGGCGAGGGCGCCAGCGAGGCCTGAGCCTGCGGGCCCTTGTGTTCTGCGACACCGGCGGGGCTGCCACCTCCGCGAGAGCCGCCAGGCTGGAACCAGCGATCCACCGTTGCCCACGGCCGCCCGCGATGAGTGACACCCAACCCGCCCCCACGCCGGATCCAAGCTCACTGATCCCCCCCGAAGAGACCTACATCGTGTTGCGGGTGGACCCCGACAACAGCGCCCAGTTGTTGGATCCGCAGATGCGGCAGCACGCCGATGCCGAGGGCACGGCCTTCTGGTGCCGGCCCAATCAACCGCTGCAGCAGGGCCAGCGAGTGCAGGGAATCCTTGAATTTCACCCCCGCGAGGCGGTGGCCCACAAGCGCATGCCCCACTTCACCGTCAACGTGGTGCTAGAGAGCGAGACCTGAGCCGACCAGCGCTTCAATCCATGGGCTTCCGCTATCTCGATCGCCTCGCCAGCGAAGACAACGTGCGTGCCTTTCTGGAGCTGGCCGACCTGGCCGCCGGCGCCTCCAGTTCTGCCCAGAACGTGTTCCTGCTCTCCCATCGGCTGCGGGATTCGGCACCGATGCTGCTCTGCCGCAAGCGACTGGGGCGCGACCCGCAGGCCCGGGCCCTGATCGAGGCGCGGCGCCTCTGCCGCCCCTATGACGCCAGTGCGCTCAGGGCACTGCCGAAGGGAAGCCTCGGCCACACCTACGCCACGATCCTGGACACACTCGGCTACGACATCAACTTCTATCCCAAGCCGGAGTTTTACAACAACCTGGAGAGCGATGCCGACTACATCAATTACCGGGTTTACGCCACCCATGATCTGCATCACATCCTCAGCGGATTCAGCCTCGACAACTTCGGCGAGCTGGGGGTGATCAGCATCAGCGTGGCCCAGTTCTCCCATCCCGGACTGGCGTTCACCGACCTGATCGCCCTGCTGCTGCAGTGGCTGCGCGGCGACACGCCCATGGACGAACTGGACACTCCCGAGGAACAGGCCCGCACCGCCGCCTACGCCTTCGGTCGCATCAGCCAGGGGCTGGAGATGGGCCTGGCGGCCCGGCCCCTGTTTCCGGTGCTGTGGGACGAGCAGATGCACTGCGACCTGGAGGAGCTGCGGGCCGAACTGGGCATCGAGGCCGTGCGCGAAGGCCCCTGGAGCTGGCACTCCGATGCCACGCTGCAGACGGCCCTGGCCGCCTGAGCCGACAGCGGTGGG
This sequence comes from Prochlorococcaceae cyanobacterium, assembly GCA_046498125.1. GTDB lineage: Bacteria > Cyanobacteriota > Cyanobacteriia > PCC-6307 > Cyanobiaceae > NIES-981. Next base: position 4,616 of record JAWOBH010000008.1, read on the forward strand.
GGTGGCTTCAGTCTTCAGGCAGCCGCTGCCGGCGGCGGCTGCCCTTCAGGGCCGCGCGGCGTTGCTTGGCCGCCAGGCGCCGCTCCACCGCGGCCCGGCTGGGACGGGTGGGCCGCCGGGGTGGCGGCGGTGGGCGCAGGGCCTGGCGCAGCACCGCCTCCAGACGCCGCTGGGCGGCCAGGCGGTTGCGCCACTGGGAGCGGTGCTCCGAGGCCGTGATCTGCAGCACACCGCCCACCAGCCGCCCGCGCAGGCGCTCCAGCGCCCGGGCCTTGAGGACCGGCGGCAAGGCCTCTGAGCGGGCCAGGTCAACGCTCAGCTCCACCCGCGAATCGGTCGTGTTCACGTTCTGGCCGCCCGGGCCGCCGGAGCGGGAGAAGCGCCAGCGCAGCTCCCGGGCGGGAATGGACACCCCCTGGCCGATCGAAAGATCGTCGCTGGCTCGCTCACCGGCCATGGCGCCAGCCTGGCAAGGGACGGACCCGGCCGGGCGGACCCAGCCGGGCGCTTAGCTGGTGGGGATCGCGTCGGCTCCGGTGACCAACCCCGCAACGAGTGCCAACCCGGACTGGGTGGATGAGGTGTTCGACGGCGTGCGCTACGGGCTGGCCGGCCGGGTGATCGCCGAACAGCAGTCAGCCGTTCAGCGGGTGACCGTGATCGACAGCGAGCGCTATGGCAAGGGCCTGCTGCTGGACGGCTGCTGGATGACCGCCGAACGCCAGGAGCGGCACTATCACGAGCCCCTGGTGCACCCCGCGCTCTGCGGCGCCGAGGCGATCGAGCGGGTGCTGGTGATCGGCGGCGGCGACGGCGGCACCGCCCGCGAGTGCCTGCGTCACGCCGGCGTGCAGCACCTCGACCTGGTGGAGATCGACGGCCTGGTGGTGGCCTGGAGCCAGCAGCACCTGGCCAGCATCGGCGGGGGCTGCTGGAGCGATCCCCGCTTCCATCTCAGCGTGGGCGACGGCATCGCCTGGGTGCGTGAGGCCAGCGCCGCCAGCTATGACGTGGTGATCGTCGACGGCTCCGATCCGGCCGGGCCGGCCGAGGGGCTGTTCAACCGGGCCTTTTTCGAGCACTGCCGGCGCATCCTGCGGCCCGGCGGTGTGTTCGCCACCCAGAGTGAATCACCGGAGGCCTTCCGCGCCGTCCACATCGCCACCGTGCGCCTGCTGCGGCAGGTGTTCGGCCACGCCGATCCCCTCTACGGCTGCGTGCCCATGTACCCGAGCGGCTGGTGGAGCTGGACCTTCCCCGCCGTCGCCGGGCCCCGTTACCGCCAGCCCCGGCCCGAGCGGGCCGCCGCCATCGCCGCCGACTGCCAGATCTGGAGTCCCCGCTGGCAGCGCGGCGGTTTCGAGGCCATGCCGGCCTTCGTGGAGCGGGACCTCGCCGCCTGAAACCCAGCAGCGGAGACTGAACCGATGAGCGATCGTCACCCTTCCAACCAGGCGCTGTTCGACAGCGACGGCGCCATCTACATGGCCAGCCGCCGCGATCCGGCCGGCTGCCGGGTGGCCCTGTTCGGGGTCCCCTACGACGGCACCACCTCCTTCCGGCCCGGCACCCGCTTCGGGCCGGCGGCGATCCGCGAGGTGAGCCAGGGGCTGGAAACCTATTGCCCCCAGCTGGATCGGGATCTGGAGGATCTGGCCTTCGTCGACCTGGGCGCCGTGGCCATCCCCTACGGCGCCCCCGAGCCGGTGGTGGGCGCCGTGACAGCCGCCACCGAGGCGGTGCTGGCCCTGGGCCTCAAGCCCCTGATGTTGGGAGGCGAGCACTCGATCAGCTCCGGAGCGGTGGCGGCCGTGGCCGAGCAGCACCCGGAGCTGGTGTTGGTGCAGCTCGACGCCCATGCCGATCTGCGCCAGGACTGGCTCGGTGC
>JAWOBH010000060.1:0-2995 GCA_046498125.1 Prochlorococcaceae cyanobacterium
TGCTGGAGCTGCTGGCCGGGGATGAGGAGCTGCCGGAGGAGCGTGTGGACGGGGAGTGCCTGAAGGGTGACCTGCGGGCGCTGCTGGAGCAGCTGCCGGAGCTGCAGGGGCGGGTGCTGAAGATGCGCTACGGCATCCCCTGTGCCGTCGTGCCCGAGGGCACCGAGCCCATGAGCCTCACCGGCATCGGCCGGGTGATCGGCATCAGCCGCGACCGGGTGCGCAACCTGGAGCGCGACGCCCTGGCCCGGCTGCGCCAGCTGGGTGAGGCGGTGGAGGCCTACGTGGCCAGTTGAGGGTGCCAGCTGAGCGGTGCGCTTAGCTGAGCTCCCGGGCGCCTGCGCCCGCCGGTTGTTCAGCCCAGGGTTCCGGCCATGGCCTTCAGCACCATCTTTCATGAGCTGGCGGCGATCCTGATGCTGGCCGGGATCATCGGCGTGGTGGGCCTGAAGCTGCGCCAGCCCCTGATCATCAGCTACATCCTCACCGGCATCGTGGCCGGACCGGCCCTGCTGGGCTGGACCTCCGGTGGCAGCGAGCTGGAACTGCTCTCCAGCATCGGCATTTCCGTTCTGCTGTTCGTGGTGGGGCTCAAGCTCGATGTGGGCCTGATCCGTTCGGTGGGACCCGTGGCCCTGGCAACCGGCCTCGGCCAGATCGGCTTCACCTCCCTGTTCGGCTTTCTGCTCTGTCTGGGCCTGGGGTTCGGCGCGGTGCAGGCGATCTACATCGCCGTGTGCCTCACCTTCTCCAGCACGATCATCATCGTCAAGCTGCTCTCCGACAAGCGGGAGATCGATTCCCTGCACGGGCGGATTGCGGTGGGCTTCCTGGTGGTTCAGGACATCGCCGTGATCCTGGCGATGATCCTGCTCACCTCCTTCGCCAGCGATGCCGGTGGCGGTGTCGTCGCCCAGGCCGTTCGCCTGCTGCTGGTGGGCAGCGCCTTCGTGGTGGGCACCGCCGCCACCATGCGCTGGGTGATGCCGCCCCTGCTGGGCCGCCTGGCCGCGAACCAGGAGTTGCTGGTGCTGTTCGCCGTGGCCTGGGCCGTGGGCCTGGCCGCCCTGGCCGACGCCGTGAACTTCAGCAAGGAGGTGGGGGCCTTTCTGGGGGGCGTGTCGATCGCCTCCACCGCCTACCGCGAGGCGATCGCCTCGCGGCTCACCGGGCTGCGCGATTTCCTGCTGCTGTTCTTCTTCATTGATCTGGGCTCCGGCCTCGACCTCTCGGCGGCGGGAGCCCAGCTCTGGCCGGCCTTGGTGTTGTCGGTGTTCGTGCTGGTGGGTAACCCCCTGATCGTGGTGGCGATCATGGGCGCCATGGGCTACAGGCGCCGCACCGGTCTGCTGGCGGGCCTCACCGTGGCCCAGATCTCGGAATTCTCCCTGATCCTGGCTGCTCTGGGCCTGGAGCTGGGCCAGCTGGGGGATGGGGAGCTGAGCCTGATCACCCTGGTGGGCGTGATCACCATCGGTCTCTCCACCTACATGATCCTGGGCTCCGACCGGCTCTACCAATGGCTGCAGGGGCCGCTGCGGCTGTTCGAGCGCGCCAATCCCTTCAGTGAGCTCGCCGGCAGTTCCTCCGGCCCGGCCCGGGTGGATGTGATCCTGCTGGGCCTGGGCCGCTTCGGCAACGCCATCCACCGCCAGCTTCAGCCCCACAACCTCTCCCTGCTGGGCATCGACTTCGATCCCCAGGCCCTGCGCCTGGCCGCCGCCCAGGGCCTGCCGGTGCAGTACGGCGACTCGGAGGACCCCGAGTTCACCGCCAGCTTGCCGCTCTCCTCCGCCACGGTGGTGGTGAGCACCCTGCCGTCCCTGGAGGCCAACGCCGCCATCCGCCATGGTCTGGCCACCGCCGGCTTCCGGGGGCACTTCATCGCCACCGCCCACGACGAGGCCGAGGTGGCCCGGCTGGAGTTCATGGGGGCCCACCGCACCCTGCTGCCCTTCCTGGATGCGGCCGAGCGGGCCGCCGAGCTGATCGTCGACGACCTGCTGCAGCTGCGCGGCCAGCGGGCCGGCAGCGCCTAGCTGTCGCCGCCGGCAGCGGGCGGGGCCACGGCCACGAGGCGCAGCAGCACCCGACCATCGGCGTCGAGCAGCAACAGGTTGCCGCCTTCGATCCGCCAGCCGCGCACCAGTTCGACGGCGTTGAAGAAGCGCCGCTCGAACGCCATCAGCGGATCGGGGCAGGCCATGCGGGTGCTGGCGAGGGGCAGAAAGCGCAGCTTCGGGCCCTCAAGTTCAAAGCCCCCCATCAGCCGGTTGCAACCACCGCTGCCGCTCACCCGATCGCTGTCGGGGTCGAGCCGGAGCAGCACCGGTCGGGCACCCGACGCCGGCAGTGCCGGTTCCTGTCCGTCCTCCAGCCAGTGCAGCTGCCAGTCGGTGCCCCGCAGCGGCATCTCCGTGGTTCCCGGACAGGGTTGGGCCTCGCTCTGCAGGCTCACGAAGCGCTCGGGCACCACGGTGCGCACCATCCCTTGACTCTCCTCCATGGACGGCCGGTTGGTGATCAGTCCCTCCACGTTCACCAGCCGCGGTTCGCCGGCCGCCCGGTTCAGCAGGTAGGCGCGCTCGAGCGCCAGGTAGTCGCCCTCCATGGCCACCGGCAGGGTGCGGCCGGTGGCGCAGAGCTGGAGGCTGGGGGCGTCGGCCAGGTAGCGGAACTGTCCCAGCAGCTGCAGGCGGGGGTCGATCGGCGCGGGCTGGCCCAGGCGTGTGAGCCGGTCGTTGAGGCGGGAGGGGATCGGCTGGCCCTCCAGGCTGAGCTTGCGCAGTGCGCTGCCGCCGAGAATCGGTTGCAGAAACACCGGTGCCTCACGGCCGCCGCGCAGCACCAGGCGCCCGCTGCCGGGCTCCAGCTGCCAGCGGCCGATGTCGTCGAAGTTCTGATCCGGAGCACGGTTGAGGTAGGTCTGGCGCAGCTGGTAGGTGCCGTCGGGCGCCAGATCCACATGCCAGCGGATCGGGCCCGAGGCGCCGGG
>JAWOBH010000065.1:0-13809 GCA_046498125.1 Prochlorococcaceae cyanobacterium
GGGCAAAACCACCCTCACCGCCAACCTCGGCATCGCCCTGGCCCGTCTCGGCGCCCGAACCGCCGTACTCGACGCCGACTTCGGACTGCGCAACCTCGACCTGCTGCTTGGCCTTGAGAACCGCATCGTCTACACCGCCCAGGAGGTGCTGGCAGGTAGCTGCCGGCTGGAGCAGGCCCTGGTGAAGCACAAACAGGAGCCGAACCTGGCCCTGCTGCCTGCGGGCAACCCGCGCATGCTCGAGTGGCTCAAACCCGAGGACATGCGCCAGATCGCCGCCATGGTGGGGGAACAGTTCGAGTACGTGCTGATCGACGCCCCGGCCGGGATCGAGGGTGGCTTCCGCAATGCCATGGCTGCTGCCGGCGAAGCCATCGTCGTCACAACCCCAGAGGTGTCGGCGGTGCGCGACGCCGACCGGGTGATCGGACTGCTCAACAGCGAGGGCGTGAAGCCCATTCAGCTGGTGCTCAACCGTGTGCGCCCGAAGATGATGGCCAGCCAGGAGATGCTGGCGGTGGATGACGTCACCGACATCCTGGCCCTGCCGTTGCTGGGGCTGGTGGTGGAGGACGAACAGGTGATCGTGAGCACCAACCGGGGTGAGCCCCTCACCCTCGGCGACAGCGGGTCCCCAGCTGCCAGGGCCTACACCAACGTGGCCCGTCGCCTCCGCGGTGAAGCGGTGCCCCTGATCGACCCCAGCAAGGAGCGCCAGGGCCTCAGGGCCCGGATCGGCCGCCTGATGCAAACCAAGATCTTCTGAGGCGATGACCCTGCGCGATCTGATCGACAAACTGCTGGGCCGCCAGCCGGCCAGCGCCGACACCGCCAAACAGCGGCTGCGCCTCGTGCTGGCTCACGATCGCAGCGATCTCAACCCGGAACTGCTGGAGCAGATGCGCCGGGAGATCCTGGAAGTGGTGAATCGTTACGTGGAGATCGACCTGGAGGAGGGCGACGTGAGCCTGGCCACCGAGGATCGGGTCACGGCTCTGGTGGCCAACCTGCCAATCCGCCGGGCCCGCATTCCTGAACCTGAGCTGAACCCAGAGCTGGGAGCTACGGAGGAGGGCTCCGAGGGTGTGGCAACCCTGGGCTGAGCACAACGCCAGCCACTCCCATGACCAGCCAGTCCACCGCCCCAGGGGCCACCTGGGTTGACGGCGACCCGACCATCACAGCGGCGGAACAACGGGTGCTTCTGGAACTGGGCCGGGGCCTGAGCAACAAGGCCATCGCCGAAGCGCTGGTGCTGAGTCCACGCACGGTGGAAAGCCACATCTCCAACCTGCTGGCCAAAACCGGCTGCCGGAACCGTACCCAGCTGCTGCTCTGGGCCCTCCCGGCGCGGGCTGGCGGTGGATAATTCAACTGGTGGCCACCTCTGGTTGCAACCACCGTGCCGGCTTAGCTCAGCGGTAGAGCAGCGCTTTTGTAAAGCGAAGGCCATCGGTTCAAATCCGTTAGCCGGCTTCCCCGGGGCGTCGCGACGGCGGCCCCGCCCCCTTTCCCGCCTCAAACGCCTGGCAGGGTCTGGGCCAGGTGTGGGATCGCTGGACGGGCCGGCACCAGGAAACCCAGCGGCGGTGGCAATGGCGGCGGCGTTAGTGGTGGCGCGGTCGGTGGCGCTGGGGGCCGGCGGGTGGCTCCAGGTGCTGGACCAGCAACGCGGAAGGCCGGGGCGGCGAACAGCCTGGCCAGAGCCGTCTTGCGCTGCTCCGGTGCCTCCGGCCCGAGCTTCCAGAGACTCTCGAGGTAGAAGAAGGCCACCCCCAGGCCAGCCTGGCGGTTGGCGACCACCTTCTGCTGGATCAGGCCAATGGGGGTGGGGCGGCTGCGCTGGCCGCTGAGGATGGCGATGGCGGTGGGAATGCGCTGGCGCGATTCCTGCACCTCAGGGCGCAGCAGATGGGGGGAGTAGCTGGGCAGATCGGAGCGGTAGATCTGCACCAGCAGCTCATCGGCAATACCCCGCCGAACCCAGGTCAGCCAGTCCTGCAACTGGAGCTTGTAGGCGAAGTCGTAGTAATTCGGGGAAATCGACACGATCGCCCCGGGCCGCCGAGCCCGCACGGCCTTGCTGAGCTGATCCATGAACGCCGTGATCTTGTCGGCGCGCCACTTCACCCAGGCGGCATCGGCCGGATTGGCGGGTGGATTGTTGCCGGTTTCGCGGCGGTAGAGGGCGGTGGTGAAGGCGTCGTAGCCGAACTCCCGAGGCAGGGTCGTGTGGTCGTCGAACTGAATGCCGTCAGCGCCGTAGGTGCCCACCACCTCCAGCACCAGGTCGGTGATGAGTTGCTGCACCTCCGGGCGAAAGGGGTTCAGCCAGGCGACCTCCCCGGCGGCACTGATGGAGGTGAGCCCTCCGTCCTGTTTCTCGGTGAGCCAGGCGCGGTGGCGTCTGGCCAGGCTGGAATCCAGCGGCGCCATGAATCCGAACTCGAACCAGGGGATCACGAGCAACCGCTGCCGCCGGCCCTCAGCGATCAGCTCACCCAGCACATCCTGGCCCTGCAGGCCCAGGTAGGTGAAGTCCTGCAGCCCACGATCTTTCACCACCGAGCTGGGGTAATAGGTCATCCCCCCGTTCCACACCACCGGATAGAGGGTGTTGAACCCCAGCTCGGCCAGGCGGCTCACGCTCTCGCGCATGCGCTCCCGGTCGCGCAGCACCGGCATGTCGTTGGCGGTGAGCCACACCCCGCGCAGTTCCGGCCGTGGCGGCGCCTGCGGTGTAACCAGCGGGGCCGGAGTCCGGGCCACTGCCGGCACCCATAAGTGCAGCAGCAGGGTGCAGCACCAGCCCAGGAGCACCAGGCTCACCGCAATCAGCCGGCGGCGTCGGGCCATGGACCGAGCGGCAGAGTGCTGGGAACGATAGGGGTGTCGCAACATGGCTGTAGTCCTGCCGGACCCAGCGCGGACACTGGCACGACGCGGCCGGGTCAGGGTCAGCTCGGGGCTGTTCAGTCGCGCCCGGCCAGCAGCCAGAGCACCGCCAGCAGCGGCAGCCACACCAGCCAGCCGGCCTGGAACACGCTGGTGCCCACCTCGATGACGGGCGTGGCCAGCCAGGCATAGGCGGCCATCGTGATCAGCAGCACGAGCACCAGCGCCGCCATCAGCTCTCGACTTGCAGGTCTGCCGGTAGGAAAGCACCGGCGCGCAGCAGCTTCCAGCGGCCCGGGCCCTCCCCTTCACCGTCTCGCCAGGCCAGCACGGTGCTGGCCTGGCCAGCGGCCTCCGGCCAGGGCAGGGGCGCCAGCATCGGCAGATCCGGGAAGAGCTGCCGGGCCTGGCCCGCGCTGGTGGCAGCCGGCTGACCGGAAGGATTGGCACTGGTGGTGGCCAGCGGTCCGCTCAGGCGCAGCAGGTCCCTGGCCTGGTGGCAGGCGGGGATGCGCAGCCCCAGATCCCGGCCGCCGGGGTGGAGCCAGTTCACCCAGGCCCCCTTGGCTGGCAACACCAGCGTGAGAGCCCCGGGCCAGCCCCGATCGGCCAGCTCCAGCCATTCCCGCCGCCAGGGGCAACCAAGGACGGTCTGAAGCTGCTCCAGATCGGCGGCCATCAGGATCAGGGGCTTGTGGGCGGGGCGGGCCTTGAGAGCCCAGATCTGGTCGGCATGCTCGGGACGGGCCGCTAGGGCGGGCAGGGTGTCGGTGGGCATCAGGGCCACGGCCCCGGCCTGCAGGCGCAGGGCCAGTTCCGCAGCCTCCAGCACCGGCCCAGTGGGGCTGACCACTCGGGCCTGGGTTGGATCAGGCTGGGTCATGGCGGCTGGAGGGATTGCGGGCGGAGGCGAAGCGGCGCACGCCCTGCAGATCGGGATGGGCCTGCACCTGCTCCAGACCGGCTGCAGCCAGCAGGGCGGCCACAGCCTCGCTCTGATCGTGATGGTGCTCGAGCAGCAGCCAGCCGCCCGGTGCCAGGGCCACGCCGGCGCCGGCGGCGATGGCCCGCAGCTCCCGAAGTCCGTCAGGGCCCCCGTCGAGGGCGAGGGCGGGTTCGTGATCCCGCACCACCGGGTCCAGATCGGTCCACACGGCCGTGGGGATGTAGGGCGGGTTGGCCACCACCAACTCAAGCCGCCCCCACAGGGGCTGAAGTGGCTGCCACCAGCTGCCCGCCTCCAGGGTGAGCCGATCAGCCACACCGGCCGCCCCCACGTTGGCGCGGGCTTGGCGCAGGGCCACGGGGCTCACATCCACAGCCACCCCGTGGCCCCGGGGCCAGAAGCGGGCCAGGGCAATGGCCAGACAGCCGCTGCCGGTGCCCAGATCCGCCCAGACAGCCGGAGGCCGATCCACCAGCCGCTGCGCCAGCTCCACCAGCGGTTCGGTGTCCTGGCGGGGGATCAGCACCCCAGGCGCCACGGCCAGGATGAGATCCCGCCATGGGCAGCAGCCAGCCAGATACTGCAGGGGCTCCTGGCTGTGCAGATGGCGGCGCCAGAGCCCCTCCAGCCTGGACAATGGACATTGCAGCGGCACGCTGCGTTGGGGCGAGAGCCGCAGGCGCTGGAGCTCGGCCCAGCGCAGTCCACCAACCAGATCCAGGAGCCAGTCGAGATCCTCAGGGCGCCCGCCCAGGGCAAGCTGCCGGCGCCTCCAGTCCAGCAGGGTGTGACCTGACACCACCTCCTGGGATCCAGAAACCTTGTGCTCAGGCGGCCCCAGCCCGGGATGTCCGGCCGCCGGCGGGGGCCATCTCGAGGTCATGGCAGCGGCTGGCATGGCAGCACGGGCGTGGAGGCAGAGGCTGGGAGGCAGGCTAGATCCGCCTCCAGTGCAGACCCGGCTCAGCCCGCACCAGCCCCGCCAGCTCCAGGGCCAGCAGCCGGGGGGCCAGGCGCCCTGCCGGCTGCTGCAACTGCCCGCAGAGCTCCTCCAGGGAAGCCCGCTCACCGAGGGCCCGCAGCAGGTCGCCATCCCCGGCCACCGGCATCGAGGCTGGACTGGCGGGCTGCCGCAGGCGGGACGGTGCGCGGGCGAGCGGGCCAGGGCCGTGCTGGGCCACCAGATCGGCAGGCTCGAGGAGCACCGAGGCGCTCTCACCCAGCAGCCGGTTGCTGCCCCGGGCGGAGACGCGAGCGGCATCGGCAGGCACCACCCAGAGCGGCAGCTGCTGCCGCCAGGCAAGGCGTGCGGAATGCAGCGCACCGCTGCGCTCGGGACACTCCACCACCACTACGGCCTGCGCCAGCGCCACCTGAAGCCGATTGCGGGAGGCGAAGTGGCCGCCGCGCACGGGCGCCCCCCGGGGGTGCTCAGTGATCAGCAGCCCCTGGTCGGCCACCTGGCGCTGCAGGGGGCCGTGATGGCGGGGATAAACCCGCTCCAGGGGTGTGCCCAGCACCGCCACGGGCCGCCCGCCCGCAGCCAGACAGCCCTGGTGCGAGGCGGCGTCGATTCCCTCCGCCAATCCGCTCACCACCGGCCAGCCGGCAGCGGCCAGGGCCCGGCCCAGGGCTTCGGCCATGGCCAGGCCATGGCGGGAGGGGCGGCGCGTGCCCACCACCGCCACGGCCTGGCGACGGGCCAGGCAGGGCCAGAGGCTGCCTCGGCCCCGCCAGTGCAGGGCCAGCGGCGGCCGCTCCAGCTGCCCCAGCTGGGGCGGGCAGGCGCCATCGCCGGGCAGCAGCACCTGCCGGCCGCCCCGCACCTGCTGCGCCCAACGCTCCAGGGGCGCCTCGCCCCAGCGCCGGCGAAAGCGATCGAGCGTCTCCAGTCCCTGCCGGCCGGCAGGCAGGGGCGGCAGCTTCTCCAGCGGGGTGTGCCAGGCGGCCTCCAGGGAACCGGCATGGGACTCGAGGGTGCGCAGGCTGACCCACCCCAGGCCGGGGCAGGCCGACCACAACAACCACCACAGGCGCCGATCACGCGGCCAGCTGGGCGGCGCGCATCCGGCACCAGCAGGCCAGGAGGGCAGCGGGATCAACTCGCCCATCGCATCAGTACATCTGTACTGATGCTATCCCGGCCCGCGCTGCAGGCGCTCCATCGCCAGGGCCAGGTCCGGCGGCCACCGGCGCAGCACACGCCCCGGGGCCAACCCGCCATCACCGCCCTCGCGGCCTCGCCGGTCCACCAGCACCAACTCCACGCGGGCCGTGGCGGCCAGCTCTCCCGATGGGCCGTAAAACCGGCTGAACCAGGGCAGCTTCACACCCTGGCGTGGCAGCACCACGGTGCACAACGCCACCGCATCGCCGTGCAACAGGGACCGGCGGTAGTCGATCGCCAGGCTCACCACCGGCAGTTCCAGCCCCTCGGCAGAGAGATCGCTGTAGGCCAGGCCCGCCGCCGCCAGAGCCTCCACCCGCGCTTCCTCCAGCCAGGCCAGATAGGCCCCGTGCCACATCACGCCGGCATGATCAGTGTGCTGGGGCAGCACCCGGCGCTGCAGCAGCCATTCGCCACACTCCGTCAAGGTCTGCATGGTCACGCCAGGCCCTGTGCCCCAACCGCCATAGGCTGCCGCAGAGCCCGGACTTGTCCCTGTGTTCCGCAACGTTCTGATCGCCGATTCCGGCAAAGGCCACGTGGAGGAGATGGTGCGCATGCTGCGCGACATCCCTGTGGTGCGGCAGGCCCGCCTCAATCTCCTGCACGTGGTGCCGGAGCAGGCGGGCGAGGATTTCCAGCAGCACTGGCAGCAGGCGGCCGGTCTGGTGGCCGAGGCCGTGACCCGTCTGCAACTCAACCCCAGCGAGGTGAACACGATCATCCGCCAGGGCGACACCAAGCAGACGGTGCTGCAGGTGGCCGACGAGCTCGATGCCGATCTGATCGTGATGGGGTCCCGGGGCCTCAACCGGCTGCAGTCGATCCTTGGCAACAGCGCCAGCCAGTACGTGTTCCAGCTCTCCACCAGGCCGATGCTGTTGGTGCGCGACGACCTCTACGTGCGCCACATCAACCGAGTGATGGTGACGGTGGATGGCACCGGTGTGGGCGATGACGCCCTGCGCCTGGCGGCGGATCTGGTGCGCGAGATTCCGGGCGGCAGCCTCACGGGCGTGCATGTGACCCGCCAGGACATCACTCCCTCCCGCGGTGGCCGCTCGCCGGCGGACGCGGTGCTGGACAAGGCGGTGCAGAAGGCCCGTGGCTACGGGGTCACCCTCAAGCCGCTGCATCGCACCGGAGTCGACATCGGCCGCACCGTGTGCGCAGCCGCCGAGGAGATCAACGCCGACCTGCTGGTGATCGCCTCCCAGGACCGGCGGCCCGTGGTGGCCAAGGCCCTGGTGGATCTGGATCGGCTGCTGGGCAGCTCGGTGAGCGATTACATCCGTGTGCACGCTCCGGCGCCAGTGTTGCTGGTGCGCGAACCGGAGGGACGCCGCTGAGGGGCAGGTTCAGCTGAGGGGGGTCGGCGGAGGTTGTGGGCCGAACCTGCAGTCCCGCTCAGCCCCCCTGGCGGCTGCTGGTTTGGATGTAGAGCACCAGCAGGAACACCGTGGGAACCAGGACGAACATCAGGCTGGCAACAAAGCCGAGATCGTTGGTTTCCATGGGGCGCGCGGCGATCGGGTGAAACGGATGACCGGAGGGTATCACCGGCGAACCGGCAGTCATCAGGAGGCTTCATCCCCCGTAGCGCCAGCCTCGTCCTCCGCCAGGTCCGTGTCGTCGGGCTCGCCTTCGGAGGCCAGCGGCTCGGGCCAGCTGGTGGGGCCCGGGGGCAGGGGTGAGGCCATGGCGGCGTTCACCTGGCCATCCTTGTTACCATGGCCCAGCTGGGGCCGGGTGATCACCACCAGCGACTTCTGCACCAGGGCCTGGCAGGCCAGTCGCCAGGTGTCCGGTCGACGCCGCAGCTTCTGCTCCTCCACGCTGGTGCGCGCGCTGAGGGCCGGCGCGGAGCCCTCGGGGATCTCCACGAAGCAGGTGATGCACTGGCCGCAACCACCGCAGTTTCCCAGAACCCCCTTGAGGCCGTAGAGCCCGATGCCCTCACGCAGCGCAACCTCGCGGAGGTTCTCCCCCGGGTAACACTCCACATCGCGGTTCTCCCGCAGGAAACGGATGACGGGCATCGATCAGGGGCAGCTCAGCCCATTGTGAAGGGGGCCGTTGCGCTCCGTAACCTGGCCCGCCGTGCGGGGTGGCCCGACCTTACGATCGCCGGACCCTCCAGAAATCAGCTCCCCATGGGATTGCCCTGGTATCGGGTGCACACAGTGGTCATCAACGACCCGGGCCGCCTTCTGGCCGTGCACCTCATGCACACAGCCCTGGTTGCCGGCTGGGCCGGCTCCATGGCCCTCTACGAGCTTGCGATCTTCGATCCATCCGACCCGGTGCTCAACCCGATGTGGCGCCAGGGGATGTTCGTGATGCCCTTCATGGCCCGCCTCGGCGTCACCGGCAGCTGGGGTGGCTGGAGCATCACCGGCGAAACCGGCGTGGATCCGGGTTTCTGGAGCTTCGAGGGCGTGGCCGCGGCCCACATCATTCTCAGCGGCCTGCTGTTCCTGGCTGCCATCTGGCACTGGACCTACTGGGATCTGGAGATCTGGCAAGATCCCCGCACCGGCGAGCCGGCCCTGGATCTGCCCAAGATCTTCGGCATCCACCTGCTGCTCGCAGGTCTGGCCTGCTTCGGCTTCGGCGCCTTCCACCTCACCGGCGTCTTCGGCCCAGGCATGTGGGTGTCTGATGCCTACGGCCTCAACGGCCACATCGAACCCGTGCAGCCCTCCTGGGGTCCAGAGGGATTCAACCCCTTCAACCCGGGCGGCATCGTGGCCCACCACATCGCCGCAGGCATCGTCGGCATCATCGCCGGCATCTTCCACATCACCACCCGGCCGCCCGAGCGCCTCTACAAGGCCCTGCGCATGGGCAACATCGAAACTGTGCTGGCCTCCGCCATCGCTGCCGTCTTCTTCGCTGCCTTCGTGGTGGCCGGCACCATGTGGTATGGCGCCGCTGCAACGCCTGTGGAGCTGTTCGGCCCCACCCGCTACCAGTGGGACCAGAGCTACTTCAAAACCGAGATCAACCGTCGCGTCCAGACCGCCCTGGACAACGGAGCCAGCAAGGAGGAGGCCTATGCAGCCATCCCCGAGAAGCTGGCGTTCTTCGACTATGTGGGCAACAGCCCGGCCAAAGGTGGTCTGTTCCGCGTCGGCCCGATGGTGAATGGCGATGGCCTGCCCACCGGCTGGCTCGGCCACATCTCCTTCACCGACAAGGAGGGCCGCGAGCTTGAGGTGCGCCGTCTGCCCAACTTCTTCGAAAACTTCCCTGTGGTGCTGGAAGATCAGAACGGCATCGTGCGCGGCGACATCCCCTTCCGCAGGGCCGAAGCCAAGTACTCCTTCGAGCAGACCGGCATCACCGCCACTGTCTATGGCGGTGCCCTCAACGGCCAGACCTTCACCGATCCCGCCGATGTCAAGCGGCTGGCGCGCAAGGCCCAGCTGGGTGAAGCCTTCGACTTCGACCGCGACACCTACAACTCCGACGGCACCTTCCGCAGCTCACCCCGCGGCTGGTTCACCTTCGGCCACGCCACCTTCGCCCTGCTGTTCTTCTTCGGCCACATCTGGCACGGTGCCCGCACCCTCTACCGCGACGTGTTCGCCGGCATCGACCCCGATCTGGGCGAACAGGTGGAATTCGGCCTGTTCCAGAAGCTCGGAGACCAATCCACCCGCCGCATTCCGGAGGACTTCGTTCCCCCTGCCGGCACACCCCTCAGCTGACCTGGAGGTCATCCCATGGAGAGCTTCGCCTACATCCTCATTCTCACCCTGGCCATCGCCACCCTGTTCTTCGCCATCGCCTTCCGCGATCCCCCGAAGATCGGCAAGTGAGGTTTCAAAGGGACTCATGCCCCCTGGCCCCCGGTGTTCCGGGGGCTTTTTTGTTGGTTGAAGCCGACGGATCAACAGCCTGACCCCTTCTCAGGTGCGCAACAGCTGCTTAAACTCATCAAAGGCCGCCCGGACGTACGGGGATGCAATGCCCCTCCTGCCAGCACACCGACAGCCGGGTTCTGGAATCACGATCAGCAGACAGCGGGCGGAGCGTGCGTCGGCGCCGTGAATGTCTGAACTGCATGTTTCGCTTCACCACCTACGAGCGGGTGGAAACGGTGCCGGTCACGGTGGTGAAGCGCAATGGCGCCAGGGAAACCTTCAACCGCGCCAAGCTCCTGCATGGTCTGCTGCGGGCCTGCGAGAAAACCGGCCTGGAGCCGGCACGCCTAGAGTCTGTGGTTGATGAACTGGAGTTGCAGCTGCAGCAGAGGCCCGGCCGGGAGGTGAGCAGCGCAGAAATCGGCGAGCTTGTGCTCGAGCAGCTCAGCGCCATGAGCGACGTGGCCTACGTGCGCTTCGCTTCGGTGTACCGACAGTTCCAGAGTGTGAGCGACTTTGTCGCCACCCTTGACGGCCTCAACCGCCGCAGCGGCCGCAGTCGCAGCACCTCCTCCGTGGCCGCCCTGGGCTGAGACCCCAGCAACCACAGCAGCCCTCCAGTCCTGGGCGGGTTGGTAGATTTGATGGTTCGGACGCATCTGCAGGCGGGCAGAGCATCTGATCCCATCACCCTGCCTCAGGCAGTCCGCCCAGCGCCATGACCGTGACCCCTTCCGACATCAGCACCACCGAGGCCGATCTCGATCTTGCCGCTGAAGCGGCAACCGACCTCGACGACGCCATTGTGGAAGAGGTTCCAGCCGCTGACGACTCCGACAGCCGCTCGGCCGGCCGCGATCTCGACGGCGTGGGCTTCTCGCTCGATGAGTTCGCCGCTCTGCTGAGCAAGTACGACTACAACTTCAAGCCCGGTGACGTGGTCAACGGCACCGTGTTCGCCCTGGAATCGAAGGGCGCGATGATCGACATCGGCGCCAAGACGGCAGCCTTCATGCCCCTGCAGGAGGTGTCGATCAACCGGGTGGAGGGCTTGGGCGACGTGATGCAGCCCGGCGAAATCCGGGAGTTCTTCATCATGAGCGAGGAGAACGAGGACGGCCAGCTCTCGCTCTCCATCCGCCGCATCGAGTACCAGCGGGCCTGGGAGCGGGTGCGCCAGCTCCAGAAGGAGGACGCCACGATCTACAGCGAGGTGTTCGCCACCAACCGTGGTGGCGCCCTGGTGCGGGTGGAGGGCCTGCGCGGCTTCATCCCCGGCAGCCACATCAGCACCCGCAAGCCCAAGGAAGAGCTGGTGGCCGATTTCCTGCCGCTCAAGTTCCTGGAGGTGGACGAGGAGCGCAACCGCTTGGTGCTCAGCCATCGCCGTGCCCTGGTGGAGCGCAAGATGAACCGCCTGGAGGTTGGCGAAGTGGTGCTGGGCACAGTGCGCGGCATCAAGCCCTACGGCGCCTTCATCGACATCGGTGGCGTGAGCGGCCTGCTGCACATCTCCGAGATCAGCCACGAGCACATCGAAACCCCGCACACGGTGCTCAATGTCAACGATCAGATGAAGGTGATGATCATCGACCTCGACGCCGAACGGGGCCGGATCTCCCTCTCCACCAAGGCCCTTGAGCCCGAGCCCGGCGACATGCTCACCGACCCCCAGAAGGTGTTCGATCGGGCCGAGGAAATGGCGGCCCGCTACAAGCAGATGCTGATGGAACAGGCGGAAGACCACGAGCCCATGGGCGTGACCCTGGACTGAGCCAGCCCCTTGGCCCAGTTGCTGCTGCGCGGAACGCCGCTCTCCAGCGCAGAGACCGATGCCGTTCTGTTCGACAAGGACGGCACCCTCTGCCACAGCGAACCCAGGCTGCTGGCCCTGGCCCAGGCCAGGGTTGACCAGTGCCAACGGCTGCTGCAGGAGCTCCATCCCCAGCTGGCCGCCACCATGGCCTTTGAACTGTCTCCACGCCTGGAGGCCACCTACGGCCTGCAGGGCAGCAGCCTCCACCCCGCCGGCACCACGGCGGTGGCCAGCCGCGATCACAACCTCATCTCAACCGCCACGGCCCTGGCTCAGCTGGGGCTGGGCTGGCCCGAGGCTCTTGAGCTCGCCGAGGCCGTCTTTGAGCACTGCGATCTCAGCGCTGGCAATGGTTGCGACCCCGGGCCCACGGCCACCGACGGCCTGCACGAGCTGCTCCAGCAGCTCCAGGACGCGGGGGTGGCCTGTGCCGTGATCAGCAACGACGATCAGCAGGGGATCAGGGCGTTTCTGGCCAGCCACCACCTCAGCCACTGCTTTCAGGCCCTGCGCAGCGCCGACCACCAGCCCCGCAAGCCCGATCCGGCGGCCGTCGAAATCCTCTGCCGCGAACTCGGGGTGGAGCCCAGCCGCTGCGCCCTGATCGGTGATGCCAACAGTGATCTGCTGATGGCCGAGCGGGCCGGTGTGGCCGTGGTGCTGGGCTACGGCGCCGGCTGGCAGCAGCCCCCTCCCCTCGACCGCCGCTTTCCCCTGCTGGCCCACTGGCGCGAACTGGAGGTGCGCGCCACATAAGCTGAGTCGCTGTTCTGTCGGGGCCGATGAGCCGCTACGTCTTCACCTCCGAGTCGGTGACCGAGGGGCACCCGGACAAGATCTGCGATCAGGTGAGTGATGCGGTGCTCGATGCGCTGCTGAGCCAGGATCCCGCCAGCCGCGTGGCCTGTGAAACGGTGGTGAACACCGGGCTCTGCCTGCTTACCGGCGAAGTCACCACCACGGCCAGGATCGACTTCAACACCCTGGTGCGCGGCGTGATCGAGGAGATCGGCTACAGCAGCGCCCGGGCCGGTGGCTTCGACGCCCACAGCTGCGCGGTGCTGGTGGCCCTCGACCAGCAATCCCCCGACATCGCCCAGGGAGTGGATGAAGCGGACGACCACGACGGGGACCCCCTGGATCTGATCGGGGCCGGGGACCAGGGGATCATGTTCGGCTACGCCTGCGATGAGACGCCGGAGCTGATGCCGCTGCCCATCAGCCTGGCCCATCGGCTGGCGCGACGGCTCTCCCAGGTGCGCCACGACGGCACCCTCGGCTACCTGCTTCCGGATGGCAAGACCCAGGTGAGTGTGGTGTATGAGGACGACCGGCCGGTGGCGATCGACACGATCCTGATCTCCACCCAGCACACCCCCAGCATCGACGGGGTGAGCGATGAGGCCCTGCTGCGCGAGCAGATCGCCGGCGACCTCTGGAGCCATGTGGTGGAGCCCGTGAGCGCCGATCTCAACCTTCGCCCCAGCCGCGAGGGCACCCGCTTTCTGGTCAACCCGACCGGCAAGTTCGTGGTGGGCGGTCCGCAGGGGGATGCCGGCCTCACCGGGCGCAAGATCATCGTCGACACCTATGGGGGCTACGCCCGCCATGGCGGCGGCGCCTTCTCCGGCAAGGACCCAACGAAGGTGGACCGTTCGGCGGCCTATGCGGCCCGCCACGTGGCCAAGGCGCTGGTGACCGCAGGCCTGGCCCGGCGTGCCGAAGTGCAGCTCAGCTACGCGATCGGCGTGGCCAGGCCGGTGAGCATCCTGGTGCAGAGCTTCGGCAGCGGCTCGATCAGCGATGCCGACCTCACGGCCCTGGTGCAGGAACACTTCGACCTGCGGCCCGGGGCGATCATCGAGCGCTTCGGCCTGCGCGACCTGCCCCGCCAGCGCGGCGGACGCTTCTACCAGGACGTGGCAGCCTATGGCCACTTCGGCCGCAGCGATCTCCAGCTCCCCTGGGAGGACGTGGACGCCATCGCTGCCACCCTGAAGCAGGCCACCACCAGCCGGGTCGCGGCCTGATCCTGCGGTGGCCCAGGGCGACCTGGCGCTGGGCGTGGATCTGGGCAGCAGTGGCCTGCGCCTGGCTCTCGTCAATGGTGAGGGGG
>JAWOBH010000104.1:0-4401 GCA_046498125.1 Prochlorococcaceae cyanobacterium
GTGGAGCCCTACCTGCTGCAGCAGGGGCTGCTGCAGCGCACCCCCCGCGGCCGCCTGCTCACCGAGGCGGGCCGGGCCCACCTGGAGCAGTCATGAGCCGCGCCGTGCTGCGCAGCCGGGCCCTGCCCCTGCTGGCCCTCCTGCTCACGGGATTGCTGGCAGTGGTCCCGGCTGCCGCCGGCGCCCAGAACGCCGCTGGCGCCCAGAACGCCGCCCAGACCGCCACCGCCTTCCAGCTCTCACCTCAGACGCCGCTGCCGGAGCTGTTCGACCAGGCCCTCCGGGCCAGCCGTGAAGGGCGCTTCGGCGATGCCCTGCCGCTCTGGAACCAGGTGCTGGAGCTGGCGCCCCGGGATGCGGCGGCCTGGAGCAACCGCGGCAACGTACAGCTGGCCCTGGGGGATCCCGAGGCGGCCATCGCCGACCAGACCCGGGCCATCGCTCTGGAGCCCGGCAGCAGCGATCCCCATCTCAACCGCGGCACGGCCGAGGAGGCGCTGCAGCGCTGGGATGCCGCCGAGGCTGACTACCGCTGGATCCTGGCGCGGGCCGATGCCGGCGAGGTGCGGGCCTCGGCCCTCTACAACCTGGGCAACGTGCTGGGCTCCCGCGGCGACTGGGAGGCCGCTCGCGGCAGCTTCGAGGCCGCCGCCGACCTGCGGCCCGGCTTCGCCATGGCCCGCTCCAGCGCCGCCCTGGCTGCCTTCCAGCTCGGCGAGCTGGAGGCCGCCGAGCGGAGCCTGCGCTCCCTGATCCGCCGCCATCCCCTGTTCGCCGACGCCAGGGCCGGCCTCACCGCCCTGCTCTGGCGCCGCGGTGCCCGCGGCGAGGCCGAGAGCAACTGGGTGTCGGCCTCCGGTCTCGATCCCCGGTACCGCCAGCGAGAATGGCTGCTGAGCACGCGGCGCTGGCCCCCGGAGCCGGTGGAGGCCCTGCAGCAGTTCCTGGCGATCACCTGAATGCCCCCCCTCGACCTTCTGCCGCTGCACCCCCCCCTGAGCTGGCAGGAGCTGGGGCTGGAGCGGGAGCTGGCCGCCGTGCTGCCGGAGCTGATCCAGCTGCGCCGCCATCTGCATCGCCACCCGGAGCTGAGCGGCCACGAGCAGCAGACCGCCGCCCTGGTGGCGGGTGAACTGCGGCGCTGGGGCTGGGAGGTGCGCGAGGGCGTGGGACGCACCGGCGTGCTGGCCGAACTCGGGCCGCGGCTGGGCCCCGATGGCGCTCCCGCGCCGCTGGTGGCCCTGCGGGTCGACATGGACGCCCTGCCGGTGGAGGAGCGCACCGGGCTCGACTACGCCTCCACCGTGCAGGGCCTGATGCACGCCTGCGGCCACGACATGCACAGCGCCGTGGGCCTGGGGGTGGCCGCCCTGCTGGCGGCCGTGGCCGAGCAGCACCCGGAGCGGCTCACGGCCCGGGTGCGGCTGCTGTTCCAGCCGGCGGAGGAGACGGCCGAGGGGGCGGCCTGGATGAAGGCCGACGGCGCCACCGAGGGCATCGACGCCCTGTTCGGCGTGCATGTGTTTCCCTCGATCCCGGTGGGGCAGATCGGCGTGCGCAGCGGCAGCCTCACCGCCGCCGCCGGTGAACTGGAGATCGAGGTGATCGGCGAGAGCGGCCACGGTGCCCGGCCCCACCAGAGCACCGATGCCATCTGGATCGCCGCCCGGGTGGTGAGCGGGCTGCAGGAGGCGATCAGCCGCCGGCTCGACGCCCTGCATCCGGTGGTGGTGAGTTTCGGCCGCATCGAGGGGGGGCGCGCCTTCAACGTCATCGCCGACCACGTGCGTCTGCTGGGCACGGTGCGCTGCCTCGACCTGGAGCTGCACGAGCGGCTGCCGCTGTGGATCGAGGAGACCGTGCATGCCCTCTGCCGCGGCCACGGCGGCGAGGCCCGGGTGCGCTACCGGCGCATCTCCCCGCCGGTGCACAACGACCACGAGCTCACCGCCCTGGTGGCCGAGGCCGGCGTGGAGCTGCTGGGGCCGGCCCAGGTGCAGTGGCTGGAGCAGCCGTCGCTGGGTGCCGAGGATTTTGCCGAACTGCTCGATGGCCTGCGCGGCTCCATGTTCCGGCTGGGGGTGGCAGGGCCGGAGGGCTGCACGCCGCTGCACAGCAACACGTTCGCGCCCGATGAGGGGGCCCTGGCGGTGGGGGTGAAGGTGCTCAGCCTCACCCTGCTGCGCTGGATGGAGCGCCAGGGCGCGCCCCTGTGACCGCCAGACCGCTGCGCTCCCGCCCCCTGCTGGATGGGCTGCTGGTGCTCTCGGCGCCGCTGCTGATCCTGCTGGCGCTGGTGGTGCTGCTGCAGCGCCAGGGGCGTGACCGCATCCAGGCCGTGCCGGCCCTGGTGATCGGCGGCGGGTTGATGGTGGCCAGCCGGGTGCGGCGCCAGCGCCGCCGCCGGGCCCTGCTGCTGGCCCTGCGTCAGGAACGGCGCTGATGCAGGCAAGCTGGGGGCATGAGCAACCAGCCCGATCTCCAGCAGCTGCGCGACGCCATCACCTGTGGCGATCCCGGCCGGTCCATGCCCGCCCTGGTGGCCCTGCGCGAGGCACCGGTGGAGGAGGCGGTCCCCTTGCTGCTGCTGGGGCTGGAGCAGGAGGCCTTCCTGGTGCGCTCGCTCAGCTGTGCGGGGCTGGGGGTGAAGCGCAATGAGGCCGGCCGCCAGGCCCTGGTGCGGGCCCTGGAGGGCGATGCGGATCCCAACGTGCGCGCCGAGGCGGCCAACTCGCTGGTGAGCCACGGGCTGGAGCAGGCCTGGCCGCTGCTGCTGGAGGCCTTCCGCCGCGACCAGGAGTGGCTGCTGCGCTGCAGCGTGCTCTCGGCGGTGGCCGAGCACCCCGAAGCCCGCCCGGAGAAGCTGCTGGAGCTGGCCAGCCTGGCGATCGAGGCCAGCGACGGCACGGTGCGGGTGGGCGGCACCGAGATCCTGGGCCGGCTGGTGCGGGAGGGGACGGAGGGGCCCGAGGGTGGCGAGATCGCGGCTGCGGCCCGCGGCCTGTTGCAGCGGCTCCAGGCCGATCCCGACCACCGGGTGGTGGGCGCGGCCCTCAACGGCCTGCAGACCTGAACGGCAGACCGGCTGAATCCCGGCGGTGTGGCTAGGGTTCAGAAGTCACTAGGGGTGCCCGGGGGTGGCTTGCGCCACCGCAGCCTGGGCTGAGATCACACCCTCCGAACCTGATCCGGGTCATGCCGGCGCAGGGAAGTGAGCCGCCCACCGCCATGGTGTGCGTGGCGATCTCGGCAACGCAACCGGAATCCCCGACCCGGCCGCCAGCGGCCGTTCCCATTCCGTTCTTTGCCAGCACCGATCATGCGCAGCGCCTGGATTGAGAAGCGCCGCGGCCACGCCAACGTGAGCCAGATGCACTACGCCCGCCAGGGCCTGATCACCGAAGAGATGGCCTATGTGGCCCAGCGGGAGAACCTGCCCGAGTCGCTGGTGATGGAGGAGGTGGCCCGGGGTCGCATGATCATCCCGGCCAACATCAACCACCCCAACCTGGAGCCGATGGCGATCGGCATCGCCAGCCGCTGCAAGGTGAACGCCAACATCGGCGCCTCCCCCAATGCCTCCGATCTCGAGGAGGAGGTGGCCAAGCTGCGCCTGGCGGTGAAGTACGGCGCCGACACGGTGATGGATCTCTCCACCGGCGGCGTGAACCTCGATGAGGTGCGCACGGCGATCATCAACGGCTCAACCGTGCCGATCGGCACAGTACCGGTGTATCAGGCGCTCGAAAGTGTGCACGGCTCGATCGAGAAGCTCTCCGAAGACGACTTCCTGCACATCATCGAGAAGCACTGCCAGCAGGGGGTCGACTACCAGACCATCCACGCCGGCCTGCTGATCGAGCACCTGCCGCTGGTGAAGGGCCGGCTCACCGGCATCGTGAGCCGCGGCGGCGGCATCCTGGCCCAGTGGATGCTCTACCACCACAAACAGAACCCGCTGTTCACGCGGTTCGACGACATCATCGAGATCTTCAAGCGCTACGACTGCAGCTTCTCCCTGGGGGATTCCCTGCGGCCGGGCTGCCAGCACGATGCCTCCGATGCTGCCCAGCTGGCGGAACTGAAGACCCTCGGCCAGCTCACCCGCCGGGCCTGGGAGCACGACGTGCAGGTGATGGTTGAGGGTCCGGGCCATGTGCCGATGGACCAGATCGAGTTCAACGTGAAGAAGCAGATGGAGGAGTGCAGCGAGGCGCCCTTCTACGTGCTCGGTCCCTTGGTCACCGACATCGCCCCCGGCTACGACCACATCACCAGCGCCATCGGTGCGGACTTTTTCGCCGTCTGGGGCAGAAGGGCGATCCGTGGGCACGGATGTTCGAGAAGGCCGTCGATCTGCTTGAGGCCCGTGAGGCCTTCGAGCAATTGAAGTGAGCTCGG
>JAWOBH010000116.1:0-6149 GCA_046498125.1 Prochlorococcaceae cyanobacterium
ATCCGTATGCAGGGCTCGCCGTTGCGCCTGACTGGGTTCGAGCCGTTTTGGAGTGAAGCCTTGATCTCCGATGGAGGACGAAGCGGCACAGGAAAGCAAGATTGACTGCGGCCGCACACGTCCAGCAGCGGTCCTTTGGTGTCCGTGGTTGTGACCAATGGAAGTGCCATCCTCTTGCGCTACCTCTGCGCTAGCGGTTTTCCCGATCTTTTCGGGGTTGGAAGCATCACTGCTGGAGCGAATGCTTGTTGACCAGCGTGTTTTGTCGATGCCCGCCGGCCAGCAGATTGTTTTTGAAGCGGATTGGAGTGAGGGCCTGTTTCTGATTCGTTCCGGGATTGTCAAGGTGCGTACGATCACCATTCACGGTGGCGAGGTTGTCGTGGCGTTGTTGGGCGCGGGAGAAATGTTCGGCGAGCTGGCGATGCTGCTCGGCGATGGTCGGCGCTCCGCCGATGTGGTGGCACTCACGGCGATCGACGTGGTGAAACTGCGCTGGACAGCCATTCAGGAGGAACTGAACCGCACGCCATCGTTTGCCTTGGCGATGGCACGGCTGCAGGCCGCACGCCTCCTGGCCCTGGGGAAACGGTTCACGCTGCGTGGCGAAGACGCCACGACCCGAGTCCTGGCCACACTGCTGGAGTTGGCCCGTTGCAACAGCGCCGGTGGTGACCCCCAGGGGCTGATTCCAGCTCTGAGTCAGACCGAGATCGCCACGATCAGCGGGCTGGCCAGGGGAACCACCTCCGAGATCCTCACCCGCCTGCGGACGCGCGGGACGCTCGAGGAATCCGCGGATGGGTTGCGGATCACGGATCTCGAGGCGTTGCGCAAGCGGGGACTTATCGACTCCTGAGGGTTGTGGTTTCCGGCAGCCGCCAGTCGCGGATTGCCGCGATCAGCACGAACCAGGACAGCCTCAGCCGCGCCAGCAGGCCGGGGCGGCTGGCCAGCTCGGCGTACTTGGCGCGGCCGCAATCGGTCTTGATCCAGCGCGGCGGCTGGCCTGGGGCTGGGGAGTGGGGGGCGTGCATGGCTGTTTCTCTGCTCTGCCGGTGGGGGCCGCAACCAGGGTCTGTTGATCCCAGTGTGGCGGCCTCCCAGCGACGGTGGGTTCGGTGGGATCTGTCTAGGTTGCGGCCACTGCTGTCCCAGCCCCCCCCACACACACCGAAGGCCATGCCGCCTGTCAGCACCGCCGCGCCCGGCACCGCTCTGGAAGGCGGGCAGCCCCATGCTCTGGCCGCCGAGGCGGTGCTGAGCGAGTGGAGAAGCGACCCCGATGACGGCCTCGATGCCCCCGAGGTGGCCTCCAGGCAGGAGCGCTACGGCTGGAATGAGTTGCCGGAGCTGCCCGGCCAGCCGGCCTGGCAGAAGCTGCTGCTGCAGTTCAACCAGCCCCTGATCTACATCCTGCTGGCGGCCGGTCTGATCAAGGCCCTGCTGGCCTCCTGGACCAACGCCCTGGTGATCTGGGCGGTGGCGGTGATCAATGCCGTGATCGGCTTCGTGCAGGAGGCCCGCGCCGAGGGGGCGATCGCCGCCCTGGCCCGCTCGGTGAGCACCGAAACCACCGTGCTGCGCGATGGCCAGACCCTGACCATTCCCTCCCGGGAGCTGGTGCCGGGGGATGTGGTGCTGCTGGCGGCCGGCGACAAGGTGCCCGCCGACCTGCGCCTGCTGGCGGTGCGCGACCTGCAGATCGACGAGTCGGGGCTCACCGGCGAATCCCTGCCGGTGGCCAAGGCCCTGGAGCCCCTGCCGGAGGACACCCCCCTGGCGGACCGCCGCTGCATGGCCTACGCCGGCAGCTTCGTGACCTTCGGCCAGGGCCGGGGGGTGGTGGTGGCCACCGGTGAGGCCAGCGAGATGGGGGAGATCTCCCGCTCCCTGCAGCAGCGGGTGTCGCTGAGCACCCCGCTCACCCGCCGCTTCGCCAGCTTCAGCCGGGTGCTGCTGTATTTCATCCTGGCGGTGGCGGCCCTCACCCTGGCCATCGGCCTGGGCCGCGGCCAGCCCTTCGCCGAGGTGTTCGAGGCCGCCGTGGCCCTGGCGGTCAGCGCCATCCCGGAGGGCCTGCCGGCGGTGGTCACGATCACCCTGGCCATCGGCGTGAACCGCATGGCCGCCCGCCACGCCATCATCCGCAAGCTGCCGGCCGTGGAGGCCCTGGGCAGCGCCACGGTGGTGTGCTCCGACAAGACTGGCACCCTCACCGAAAACCAGATGACCGTGCAGGTGGTGGTGGCCGGTGGGGTCAGCTACCAGGTGAGCGGCAGCGGCTACAGCCCCCACGGCGATCTGCTCGACGGCGACGGTGCCGTGGTGGATCCGCTGCCGCCGGCGCTGGAGCGGGTGCTGCGCTGCGGCGTCCTCTGCAACGACTCCCGCCTCAGGCAGCAGCACGGCGCCTGGACCATGGAGGGGGACCCCACCGAGGCGGCCCTGCTGGCGGCAGCCGAGAAGGGTGGGCTCACCCGGGCGGGGCTGGAGCCGGCCTTCCCGCGGCTGGATGCGATTCCCTTCGCCTCCGACTACCAGTACATGGCCACCCTCCACGACGGCGAGGAGCGGCTGCTGCAGGTGAAGGGATCGGTGGAGGCGCTGCTGCCGCGCTGCGCCGGCATGCTCGACGCCGATGGCGCCGTGGCGCCCCTCGACGCCGAGGCCATCCATCGCCAAGTGGATGCCCTGGCCGGGGAGGGGCTGCGGCTGATCGCCTTTGCCTCGCGGGTGTTGCCCCATCGCCGCCACGACCTCGAGCACGGCGATCTCGACGCTGAACTGGTGTTTCTGGGCCTGCAGGGCATGCTCGATCCGCCGCGGCCGGAAGCGATCAGTGCCGTGGAGGCCTGCCAGCGGGCCGGCATCTCCGTGCGCATGATCACCGGCGATCACGCCGCCACCGCCGCCGCCATCGCCAGCCGCATGGGCATCGGCTCGGCCGGTGCGGAACAGCTGCGGGCCTACACCGGCCAGGAACTGCAGGCCATGGATGACGCCGCCTTTGCCTCGGCGGCCAGCGATGGGCAGGTGTTCGCCCGGGTGGCTCCGGCCCAGAAGCTGAAGCTGGTGGAGGCGTTGCAGGCCGGCGGCGCGGTGGTGGCGATGACCGGCGACGGCGTCAACGACGCCCCGGCCCTGCGCCAGGCCGACATCGGCATCGCCATGGGCAGGGGCGGCACCGAAGTGGCCCGCGAGGCCGCCGACATGCTGCTCACCGACGACAACTTCGCCTCGATCGAGGCGGCGGTGGAGGAGGGGCGCACGGTGTACCGGAACCTGCGCAAGGCGATCGCCTTCCTGCTGCCGGTGAACGGCGGCGAGTCGATGACGATCCTGATCAGCGCTCTGCTGGCCAGGGAGCTGCCGATCCTGGCCCTGCAGGTGCTGTGGCTGAACATGATCAACTCGATCACGATGACGGTGCCGCTGTCGTTCGAGCCCAAGGCCGACGACACCATGGCCCGCCCGCCCCGGGATCCCGGCGAGCCGCTGATCACCAGGCGCCTGCTGCGCCGGATCCTGGTGGTGTCGCTGTTCAACTGGGTGCTGATCTTCGGGGTGTTCGAGTGGGTGCGGGGAGGCGGCGGCAGCCTGGAGCTGGCCCGCACCGCCGCCATCCAGGCCCTCGTCGCCGCCCGGATCATCTACCTGCTCAGCATCAGCCAGGTGGGCCGCACCCTGGCGGGGCGCCTGCGGGATCCCTCCACCCCCCTGGCCCGCGCGCCCCAGCTGCTGCTCGGCGTGGGCGTGGCGGTGCTGCTGCAGGTGGTGTTCAGTCAGTGGGGCCCGATGAACGGGCTGTTCAGCACGGCGCCGATCGGCGGGCCGGAGCTGGGGGTGTGCGCCCTGGCGATGGTGGCGATGCTGCCGGTGGCCTGGCTGGCCAATCGCCTCGACCCCGACGCCTAACCGGCCAGCAGCGCCAGCAGGTTTGCCTCATCCAGCACCGGCACCCCCAGGCTCTTGGCCTTGGCCAGCTTGCTGCCGGCCTCGGCCCCGGCCACCACGTAGCTGGTCTTTTTGCTCACCGAGCCCGTCACCTTGCCGCCGGCGGCTTCGATCAGCTCCTGGGCCTGGCGTCGGCTGAGGCTGGGCAGGGTGCCGGTGAGCACGAAGGTGCGGCTCGCCAGGGGGGCATCGTCGCCCGCGGCCCCTGTCCCACCGGCGCCCGTGCCAGCAGCGCCGCCAGCCCGCTCCGCCGCGCTGGCGGCCAGGGAGAAGCCTTCCCGCTCCAGATCCCGCAGCAGGTTCTGGTTGGCCGGGGTGGCGAACCACTGCTGCAGGCTCTGAGCGATCTCGTCGCCGATGCCGAACACCGCCGTGATCGCCTCGACTGTTTCACTGGCGGCCACGGCCAGCTCCTCCGCGCTGGGGAAGGCCCGCGCCAGGGCCTTGGCGTTCACCTCGCCTACGTGGTGGATGCCCAGGCCGTAGAGCTGGCGGTGCCAGGGCTGGGTTTTGGAGGCCGCCAGGGCCGCCACCAGATTGGCAGCCGACTTCTCCCCCATCCGCTCGAGGCTGGCCAGCAGCGCCCGATCGAGCCGGTAGAGGTCGGCGATCGAGGCCACCAGGCCCCGGTCCACCAGCTGCTCGATCAGCTTGCTGCCGAGGCCGTCCACGTCCAGGGCCCCCTTGCTCACCCAGTGGCGCAGCACGCCGCGCAGGATCGCCGGGCAGCTGGCATTGACGCAGCGGGTGGCCGCCTCGCCCTGCTCGCGCACCAGCTCCGAGCCGCATTCCGGGCAGGTGTGGGGCAGCGCCAGGGGCCGGGCGCCGATGGGCCGCAGCTCCGGCAGCACCCGCACCACCTCGGGGATGATCTCGCCGGCCTTGCGCACCACGATCGTGTCGCCGGCGTGCAGATCCAGTTCCGCCAGACGGTCGGCGTTGTGCAGGGTGGCCCGGCTCACGCTGGTGCCGGCCAGGGGCACCGGCTCGAACTCGGCCACCGGCGTCACCACCCCGGTGCGCCCCACCTGGCAGGACAGCCGCAGCAGCTTGCTGGGGGCCTCCTCGGCGGCGTACTTCAGGGCGATCGCCCAGCGCGGCGCCTTCTGTGTGAAGCCGGCGTCGGCCTGCAGACGCAGGTCGTTCAGCTTCACCACCACGCCGTCGGTGGCGTAATCCAGCGTTTTGCGCTCGTCCTCCCAGCGCGCGAAGAAGGTCTCCACCGCCGCCAGCGAGGGCAGCAGCTCGGCGTTGGGGTTCACCTTGAAGCCGGCGGCCTGCAGCCACTGCAGGCTCTGCCATTGCGTTGTGGGGCGTGCGGGATCACCGCCGCCGGTGCCGCTCGCCGGCTGCCAGTCGTCAGGCAGGTGCAGGGTGTAGGCGAAGAACTCCAGCCGCCGCGCCGCCACCACCTTCGGGTCGAGCTGGCGCAGGGTGCCGGCGCAGGCGTTGCGGGGGTTGGCGAACAGGGCCTCACCGCGCTCGGCCCGCTCGGCGTTGATGGTGGCGAAGGTGCCATCGGGGATCAGGGCCTCGCCGCGCACCTCCGCCCAGGCGGGCGGGTGCTCCAGCTGCAGCCGCAGGGGCACGCTCTGGATCGTGCGCACATTGGCGGTGATCTCCTCGCCGCGCTCGCCGTCGCCGCGGGTGGCCGCCCGCACCAGCACGCCGTGCTCGTAGCTGAGGGCCAGGGCGTTGCCGTCGATCTTGAGCTCCCCCACCATCGCCAGCTCCGGCAACGGTTCACCGGCTTGCGGGGCGCGGTCGAGCACCTTGAGCAGACGGCCGTACCAGGCCTCCAGCTCCTCGAGCGAGAAGGCGTTGTCGAGGCTGAGCAGCGGAATGCGGTGCTCCACGCTGACGAAGCTCTCTGCCGGCGCTCCGCCCACCCTCTGGGTCGGGCTGTCGGGGCTGAGCAGCTCGGGATGGCGCGTCTCCAGCTCCAGCAGCTCGCGGTAGAGCCGGTCGTAGACCGGGTCCTCCATCACCGGCGCGTCGAGCACGTAGTAAGCGTGGGCGGCGCTGTTGAGCAGCTGGCGGAGCTCGGCGGCACGGGCCGCCCGCGCCGCTGCTGCCGGTGGCGGGGCCAATGCTCAGGCGGCCTGCTTGCGGATCCGGTCGATCCGCCACTGGTCGTCGAGCTTCACGAAGGTGAAGTCGAGCGGCAGTTCCTCCTTGGCCTCGTTGAGCAG
>JAWOBH010000069.1:0-2605 GCA_046498125.1 Prochlorococcaceae cyanobacterium
AACCCCATCTACGCCGCCCCCTCGCCGGCCCACTGGTGCGGCACCGACCGGCTCGGCCGTGACGTGTGCGTGCGCACCCTCTCGGCCAGCGGCGTGGCCCTGCAGGTGGTGCTGCTGGCCCTGGTGACGGCCCTGGTGATCGGCGTGCCCCTGGGGATGGTGAGCGGCTACCTGGGCGGCTGGGTGGACCGGCTGCTGGTGCTGCTGATGGACACCCTCTACACCCTGCCGGTGCTGCTGCTCTCGGTGGTGCTGGCCTTCCTGCTGGGCCGCGGCCTGCCCAACGCCGCCGCCGCCCTCTGCGTGGTCTACATCCCCCAGTACTTCCGCGTGGTGCGCAACCAGAGCGCCCAGGTGAAGGCCGAGCTCTACGTGGAGGCCGCCCGCTCCCTGGGGGCCGGGCCGGGGTGGATCCTGCGCCGCTACCTGTTCCGCAACGTGATCACCTCGGTGCCGGTGCTGCTCACCCTCAACGCCGCCGACGCCGTGCTGGTGCTCGGCGGCCTGGGCTTCCTGGGCCTGGGGCTGCCGGAGACCGTGCCGGAATGGGGCGGCGACCTGCAGCAGGCGCTCACCGCCCTGCCCACCGGCATCTGGTGGACCGCCCTCTATCCCGGCCTGGCCATGTTCGTGCTGGTGCTGGGGCTGTCGTTCCTGGGCGAGGGACTGGAGAGCTGGCTGAGCGGCACCAGCCGGGCCTCCCGCGCCGCCCGCTGAGGCCCCACATGAGCGCTCCCCCTGCCCCAGACCCGCTGGCCCTGCACAGCTGGCATCCGCCCGCCGGGGGGCCGGCCCCCTGGGCGGTGCTGGCCCTGGTGCACGGCATCGGCAGCCACGGCGGCAGCTTCGCCCCCCTGGCGGAAGCGCTCACCCCGGAGGGCCTGATCGTGTGCGCCGTGGATCTGCCCGGCCACGGCCGCTCCCCCGGCCGCCGCGGCGATGTGCACAGCTGGGAGACGCTGCAGGAGGCGGTGGATCAGCTGCTGGAGCGGGCCCGGCGGGAGGCCCCGGGGCTGCCCTGTTTCCTGCTCGGCCACAGCCTCGGCGGTGCCATCGTGCTCGATGCCGCTGAGCGCTGGGCGGGGCCTTTGCGCGGAGTGGTGGTGAGCAACCCGGCCCTGGCGGTGGAGCCCAGCGGACCGCTGCGCCTGCGGCTGCTGCTGGCCCGGCTGCTGGCCCGCCTCTGGCCGGGCTTCACCCTGGCCACCGGCATCACCCTGGAGGCGGCCGCCCACGATCCGGCGGTGCGCGAGCGGATCGCCGCCGATCCCCTGCGCCACGATCGCTGCTCGGCCCGGCTGGCGGTGGCCTGGCAGCGGCGCAGCCGGGCCCTGATGGCCGCCGCCGCCCGCTTCCCCCTGCCCCTGCTGGTGCTGCAGAGCAGCGCCGACGGCGTGATCAGCGCCGCGGCGGTGCAGCGCTACGTGCGGACCATGGAGGCTGTGGGGGCTGCGGGGGAGGGGGGAGCGCCGCCGCCCGATGTCACCTTGCGCCTGTATCGGCACAGCCTCCACGAACTGTTCGACGACCGCGAGCGCGGCGCCGTGATCGCGGAGCTGCTGGCCTGGCTGCGGGCCCATGGCTGAGCGCCGTCGCCACCGGGTGCAGCCGCCGCTGGCGCCGATCCGGCCCGCCTACCGGCCGCTGGTGCTGCGCCTGGTGCACGCCCTGCTGCCCCTGGTGCTGCGCTGGCGGCTGGTGCGCTGGCTGCCGGCGGGCATCACCCACCTGGAGCTGCACAACGGCGAGGCGCTGGTGAAGCTGCTGCAGCAGTTCCGCCAGGGCCGCTGCCGCCTGCTGCTGGCCTTCCGCCACAGCGCCGTGGACGATCCCCTCTGCGGCCTGTGGCTGTTCTCCCGCGGCCTGCCGCCGGCCCTGCGGCCCCAGCCGGTGCACTTCCTCTACGACCGCGGCATGCCCCTGTGGGCCGGCCGCCCCCTGGGCTGGCTGCTCTCGGCCCTGGGCGGGGTGTCGCTGCGGCGCGGCCGCCAGCCCGACTGGAGCGCCCTGCGCCAGGCCCGCGAGCTGATGCGCAGCGGCCCCTTCCCGTTTGCAGTGGCGCCGGAGGGGGCCACCAACGGGCTTGGGGAGCGCCTCGGCCCCCTGGAGCCCGGCAGCGCCCGGCTGGCCCTCTGGTGCCGCGACGACCTGCGCCGTGCCGGCCGCAGCGAGGCTGTGTGGATCGTGCCGATCGGCATCCGCTACCGCTATCCCGATGCCCCCTGGCGGCGGCTGGAGCGGCTGCTCACCCGCCTGGAAGCCCGGATGGGACTGGCGCCCCTTGCCCCGCTGGATCAGCCCCATGCCCCCGCGGACAGCCGGGCGCAGCGCTGCCGGCTGCGGCTGCTGCGCCTGGGCGAGCAGCTGCTCACGGCGCTGGAGGCCTTCTACGGGCGCTTCGGCGAGGGTGGCTGCGGGGCCGAGGCTGGCGGCAGCGGCGGCGAGGCCCGCGATGGCGACGAGCGGACAAGCTGTGACGACCGCATCGACACCCTGCGCGAGCGGGTGCTGCGGCTGGCGGAAACCCGCCTGGACGTGCCAGCCGCCGGCAACGCCGAAGAAGGCATCTCCGGCAAATCCAGAACAATTCTCTGCCCCTCACCTT
>JAWOBH010000155.1:0-3132 GCA_046498125.1 Prochlorococcaceae cyanobacterium
CGATGGGGCGGTGATCGCCTACGGCCTGCGCAACCTGGCCGATCCCGCCGCCGGCCTGGCGGAGCTGCGCCGCCTGCTTCGCCCCGGCGCCCGGGCGGCGGTGCTCGACTTCAACCGGCCCGATCCCGCCAGCGCCGCCGGCCGCCGCACCGCCGCCCTGCAGCGCCAGCTGCTGCGCCGGCTGGTGGTGCCGGTGGCCAGCCGGGCCGGCCTGGGGGAGCACTACGCCTACCTGGAGCGGAGCCTGGAGCGCTTCCCCAGCGCCGGCGCCCAGGAGGCCCTGGCCCGCGGCGCGGGCTTCGGCCAGGTCCGCCACCGCCCCCTGGCCGGCGGCCTGATGGGCCTGCTGCAGCTGGTCGCCTGAGGCCCTGGGGCAGACTCGCAGCCACCCCCGGCACCCCCCACTCCGGCCGACGCCCGTGCATTTCCAGGACATCACCGCCACCCTGAACCGCTTCTGGGCTGCGCAGGGCTGCCTGATCCTGCAGCCCTACGACACCGAGAAGGGGGCCGGCACGATGAGCCCGCACACGGTGCTGCGGGCGATCGGCCCCGAGCCCTGGGCGGTGGCCTACCCCGAGCCCTGCCGCCGTCCCACCGACGGCCGCTACGGCGACAACCCCAACCGTGCCCAGCACTACTTCCAGTACCAGGTGCTGATCAAGCCGTCGCCTGACGGCATCCAGGAGACCTACCTGGCCTCCCTCGAAGCCCTGGGCATCCGCCAGCGCGACCACGACATCCGCTTCGTGGAGGACAACTGGGAATCGCCCACCCTGGGCGCCTGGGGCGTGGGCTGGGAGGTCTGGCTCGATGGCATGGAGGTGACCCAGTTCACCTACTTCCAGCAGTGCGGCGGCCTCGACTGCCGGCCGGTGTCGATCGAGATCACCTACGGCCTCGAGCGCCTGGCCATGTATCTCCAGGACGTGGAGAGCATCTGGGAGCTGAGCTGGAACGGCGAGCGCTCCTACGGCGAGATCTGGCTGCCCTTCGAGAAGGGGCAGTGCACCTACAACTTCGAGGCCTCGAATCCCGAGCGGTTGCAGCAGCTGTTCGCCCTCTACGAGGCCGAGGCCGCCGACCTGGTGGCCCGCCAGCTGCCGGCACCGGCCCTGGATTTCGTGCTCAAGTGCAGCCACACCTTCAACCTGCTGGAGGCCCGCGGGGTGATCTCCGTCACCGAGCGCACGGCCACCATCGGCCGCATCCGCACCCTGGCCCGCCAGGTGGCCGAGGCCTGGCTGGCTGAGCGCGAGGCCCTGGGCTTCCCGCTGCTGGCGCGGTGATGGCAGTCGCTCCTCGAGATCTCGCTCAACCATGCTGCTGATTCCCGATCGCCAGGCACTCTTCCTGCACATTCCCAAGACGGGCGGGCAGACCATCGAGAGCCTCCTGGGCTGCCCCCATCGGCACAGCCATCACGCAACGCAAGGTCTGCCCCACAACTGGCAGCAGTGGTTCCGCTTCACCTTCGTGAGGCATCCGGTGGATCGCTTCGTCAGTGCCTGCAACTACTACGTGGACATGGCGGTGCGGCATGAGCGGGTCTACCGCCAGCACAGCGATCCCTCGCCGATGGTGGCCTTCCGGCTCTGGTTGATTGATCGGCGGCCCCTGCTGCCCGCGGTGGTGGAGAGGCTGGCGGAGGACCGCCGTTACCGCGCGATTTCCGGTTTCGTCCCCCAGATCAAGCGGCTGAAGGCCATCCAGCCCCAGTTCGTGGGCCGGTTTGAGCGCTTCGGCCAGGATGTGAACACCCTGCTCTCGGTGCTCCGCTACGAGCGGCGCCTCGACACGGATCTGCCCCACGTGAACCGTTCGCTGAAGCATTACAGGCGTGAGAGCCTGGACAACAGCAGCCTCAGGACCCTCGCCCATCTCTACCGAGCCGACTTCAGGCGGCTGGGTTACAAACCCGGACGCATCCCCTGACGATCCCCGGGCCAGCAGCCCCCCGCCCAGCCCCAGCCCAACACCCAGCGTCATGGCACGTCCCATCAGCAGGGATTCCCTGCGGGTGACGCTGCTGGCGGCGGTGCTGCTGTTGGGCAGCTTCCAGCTCGGGCGTCTGAGCGAGCGCAAGCGCCTGCCCTGCCGGCTGCGGCCCCTGGCGCCGCTGGTGGAGCCGCTGCTGGGCCGCAAGCTGCCCAGCCCCCAGCTCTGCGCCCTGCTGGAGCATCTGCCCCCGTTCTGAGGTCCGGCCCGCTGCCGGTGGCAACCCTGATCCCCAGGTTGCCGGCTGGCGATGGGGGTGCACAGGCTCAAGGCACTGATCTGGGCGCTGCTGCTGGCCCTGGTGCTGGTGCGCGCGCTGCTGGTGTGCCTGCAGCCGCTCAGCCCCGCCCCCGGCGATCCCGCCCTCCGGCTCGCGGGTGAGCGGGGGGCGCTGCCGGTGCGGCTGGAGGGCCGGCTGCTGGCCGATCCGCGCTCCTGGACCACGGGATCGGGAGTGGGATCGGGATCGCCAGCGGCGGCGGGTTGCAGTGCCCTGCTGCAGCTGCCGGTGGGCCGCAGCGAACTGCAGTTCAGCCCCTGCCCCCAGCCGCCCCTGCGCCAGGGCTGGCGGCTGGCGGTGGAGGGCCAGCTGCGCCGGCCCCGCCCGGCGGCCCACCCCCTGCTGGCCGGTCCGGCGGAACGGCTGGCCCGCCACCAGGCGGCCAGCCAGCTGCGGGTGGAGCACGTCGAGGTGCTGGCCCAGCCCGCCACGCCGGTGGCCGACCTGCGCCGTCACATCGCCTCCACGCTGATGGAGCGGGCCGGGCCGGAGCGGGGCGGCGTGCTGGCGGCCCTGGTGCTGGGCGGGGCGGTGGTGCCGCTGCCGGCGGAGGTGCGCGAGCTGTTCCGGACGGCCGGCCTCTCCCATGCCCTGGCCGCCTCGGGCTTCCACCTCAGCGTGCTGCTGGGGGCGGTGCTGCCCCTGGCCCGGCGGCTGCCGCCTCTGCCGCGGCTGCTGCTGGCCTTCGGGGCCATGGGCCTGTTCGTGCTGCTGGCGGGCCTGCAGCCCTCGGTGCTGCGGGCGGTGCTGATGGCGGCGATCGCCGTGCTGGTGCTGGAGTGCGGCCGGCAGGGGCGGCCCCTGGCGATCCTGCTGGCCAGTGCCCTGCTGCTGCTGCTGCTCTGGCCCCGCTG
>JAWOBH010000166.1:0-8541 GCA_046498125.1 Prochlorococcaceae cyanobacterium
CCGATGGCACAACGCCCGTGTGTATCCGGGGCGACTCATGAATTGGCTGATCATGGATCAGAACTATCACCTCGTTCACCATCTCTGGCCCTCCATACCCTGGTTCGAATACCGCCCCGCCTATCACGCCACCAAGCACCTGCTGGATGCCAAGGGCTCACCACAGCGGCTGGGCTTGTTTGAGTCCCGAAGCGACGGTCTCAACTTCCTCTACGACATCGTCGTTGGTGTCCGCAGCCATCGCAAGCGTCGCAGCAAGCTGCGCCCTCTTGCGGCGCTTATGCCCACCCGTCACGCCCGCCGTCGGGTCCTCTCCCTGCTGCATCGCACGGCCATTGCGCCGCTGCGCTGAACGCTCATTCGCCCAGGATTCTGGGCACCCGGAAAAAGTCGCCCTCCCGCTGCGGGGCGAGGTTGAGCAGGTCTTCACGCACCGGAGTGGGCTTTACCCGATCCTCGCGGGTCACGTTCACCACCTCCACGGCCCTGGTGGTGGGGGGCACCCCCTCGGTCTCCACGGCCTGGAGATGGTCGACGTACTCGAGGATGCGTTCCAGTTGGGTGGTGTAGGTGGCGATCTTCTCCTCCGCCAGGGCCAGGCGGGCGAGGCCGGCCACTTTGCGCACATCGTCGGCGCTGATCTGGCTCATGGGGGAGGGCGCAAAGGCCTGACGCTAGCGCCAGACCCCGAACTGGGCCCTCCCCGCCGGCGGTCGCCTTCAGTCGTCGGTTGACAGGAAGGACTGCAGATCTGAGGCCAGGGCGGTTGCCGCCAGCTCCAGCAGCATCTGGCCATGGTCCGCTTGGGCCAGATAGGGGTCCGAGCCCATGCGGCCGTCGGGATGGCGGCGGCGGAAGTCGTCGGGGCCATGGATCGGGCCCGGGGCGGCCGGCTCCGGCAGCGGACGCTGCTTGCCGATCAGGCTCGGCTCCAGGTGCAGGGTGAGGGCGATCTCGCTGGGGGTGGCGTGATGGCCCTCGCGCTCGCCATACAGCTCCCGCGCCTTCTGCATCACCGCCGGGGCCATGAACCAGTTGGCCAGCTTGCAGCGCAGCCGCGGCCCCACCGCCAGCCTGCGGGCGGAAGCCGTGGCATAGGCCTGGGCGAAGGCGGCCTTGCCCGTGGCGATGTTGCCGCCATGGCCATTGATCACGTACACGCGCTCGAAGCCATGGCGGGCGAGGGAGAGCACCACGTCGTGCAGCACCGCCATCAGGGTGCTGGGCTGCAGGCTCACGGTGCCGGCGAAACCCAGGTGGTGTTCGGCCATGCCGAAGGCCTGGGTCGGCGTCACCAGCACACCGGTGCGCCGTCCCACCTCCAGCGCCACGGCCTCGGCGGTGAGGGCATCGGTGCCGATGGCACCGGTGGGCCCGTGCTGTTCCGTGGAGCCAAGGGGCACGATCACGCCTTGGCAGCGCTGCAGGTAGGTCTCCACCTCGGGCCAGCTGCGCAGCTGCAGGCGGATGGCATCGGCGCCCCCGGCCTCAGCTGTCCCGTCAGGGGCGTTGGGTCGGCTGGCGCTCTCAGGCATGGCACGTTCAGGCATGGCGCTCTCGGGCATGGTGCGGGCGGGGATGGTGATGGCGCGGATGGGGCCGAGCTGGATGGAGCGGAAGCGGGATCGGCAGGCTGGGCAGCGCCAAACGGATCAGGGTGAACAGCGGCGGCGCCGACCAGTGTGACTAGGATTTACCGCGAGCTCAGCCCGTGGCCGATGCTGCATCGCAAGCTCTCCCAGTTCAGCGCCGAACGCCGCCCTGTGTGGGTCTTTCTGCGCGATCAGCAGCGCTGGATCGAGGAAGCCCTGGTGGTGGAGATCGACGGTGACCTGGTCACCCTGCGCTACGACGCCAGCGATGACGACGAGGCCCACAGCTGGGAGGAGAGTGTGCGGCTGGATTCGATCGGTGCGGTGAGCACCCGCCTGTCCTACGTGTGCCGGGCCCCCGGGGAGGACCTGCCCATGGCCGACGACTGCCCCGAAGCTGAGCGCCTCAGCGGCTGAATGCTGCTGTTGCTGGCTGCTCCGTTGCCGGCTGCACTGACCAGGCTTTCAGGGACGTGCTTTTCCGGGATCTGTTGGCTGGCCTGGGTTTCAGTGGGCGGTGCCGTTGCCGTCGTAGTCGTCGGTGTCGTAGTAGCCGCCCTTGGTGCCGAAGAACAGCGTGGTCAGGCAAAACAGACCGCTCACGGCCAGCAGCAGGGTGCCGAGCGTGAAGCCGGAGGCCGCAGTGGCGGCAGAGCTGTCCATGGGGTCGGCTGAGCAGGAGGAGTTGACCACCATTGTGCTGCCCACCGCCTTCTTTGCACGCCCGGCCGAGCGGGTGGCCCCCGATCTGGTGGGCTGCCTGCTGGTGCGGCAGCAGGCCGATGGCACCAGGCTCTGGGGCCTGATCGTCGAGACGGAGGCCTACTGCCAGAGCGAGCCGGCCTGCCACGGCCATCGCCGCCGCTCGGCCAGCAACGCCACCCTGTTCGGTCCGCCGGGCCGCCTGTACGTGTACCTCACCTATGGGGTCCACCACTGCGTGAATGTGGTCACCGGCCGGACCGATTGGGCCAATGGTGTGCTGCTGCGGGCCGCCGAACTGCGTGGGGAGGCGGAGCGCACGGCTGCGGGGCCTGGATTGCTGGCCCGGCGCTTCGGCCTTGATCGCAGCCACGACGGCACCCAGCTGGATGCGCTTCGGGGTGTGTGGCTGGCGCCGCGCCCCCCGGCCCTGGCCGTGGCTGCCGGCGATCTGGTGCAGACGGCGCGCATCGGCATCAGCCAGGGGCGGGAGCTGCCCTGGCGCTGGTATCTGCGCCGCAGCCGTGCCGTCAGCCGCCGTGCCGCCGGTGATCGGCCGCCGCCCCGCCGGCCCCTAGGTTGAGGACACCTGTGGGGGGCCGGGGTTGAGCGGCTGGGTTCACCGCCACGTGATTGATCTGTCGGCCTTTTCCACCGACGATTTCGCCACCGTGCTGGAACTCGCCCAGCGCTTCCGCAGCCTGCCGGTGGTGGGGGCCCGGCGTCTGCCGGCCCTTCAGGGCCGGCTGATGACCACCCTGTTCTTCGAGGCCAGCACCCGCACCCGCAGCAGTTTCGAGCTGGCCGCCAAGCGCCTCTCGGCCGATGTGCAGAGCTTCGCGCCGGGGTCCAGCTCCCTGGCCAAGGGCGAGAGCCTGCTGGACACTGCCCGCACCTACGTGGCCATGGGGGCGAACGTGCTGGTGGTGCGCCACAGCTGTGCCGGTGTGCCCCAGATCCTGGCGGACCATCTCGACCGGGGCCCTGAGCGGGTGTCGGTGCTCAACGCCGGCGACGGCCTGCACAGTCACCCCAGCCAGGGACTGCTCGATCTGTTCACCCTGGCTCGGCACTTCCAGCCCGACGCCCCCTCGCCGGCGGCGCTGCGCGGCCGGCGGATCGTGATCGTGGGCGATGTGCTGCATTCCCGCGTGGCCCGCTCCAACCTCTGGGCCCTCAGCGCCTGTGGCGCTGAGGTGGTGCTCTGTGGCCCGCCCACCCTCCTGCCCGACTGCTTTGCCGACTTCGTGGCGGCCCCACCGCCCGGCCAGGCGGTGGATCCGGTGCCCGATCGCACCCCGGTGCGTCTGCTGCGCCGGCTCGAGGAGGCCCTGCCCGGCGCCGATGCGGTGATGACCCTGCGCCTGCAGAAGGAGCGCATGCACCAGCACCTGCTCACCAGCCTGGAGAGCTACCACCGCAGCTACGGCCTCAGCCACGAGCGCCTCGCCCTCTGCGGCCGGCCCGTTCCGGTGCTCCACCCCGGGCCGGTGAACCGGGGAGTGGAGTTGGCTGGCGCCCTGCTCGACGATCCCCA
Organism: Prochlorococcaceae cyanobacterium; assembly: GCA_046498125.1. GTDB lineage: Bacteria > Cyanobacteriota > Cyanobacteriia > PCC-6307 > Cyanobiaceae > NIES-981. The sequence goes on from JAWOBH010000166.1 coordinate 3,832, forward strand.
CACCAGCCTGGTGGAGGAGCAGGTGCGCAACGGCGTTCCGGTGCGCATGGCCCTGCTCTACCTGCTGGCGGCCGAGAGCGGCGGCGTCTAGAGCAGCTTGAAGCCGTCCAGCAGCAGGCCATAGAGCAGGCCGATGCGGGCCATGTCCAGCAACTGCAGGAGCAGCCGATCACCACCACGCCGGCGCAGGGGCCCGCGGGCACGCACGGCCAGCTCCAGGCTGAGCACGCACAGCAGGGCGCCGATCGGATCGCTCTGGCCGATCTGCCCGCCGATCGAGGCCACCACCCCGCCGATGGTGAAGCTGATCAACAGCACGATCAGCCGTAGGGAGATGCGCCGCCAGGGGTTGCTGGCCCAGGCCACCAGTCGGTCGCCGGCCTCCACCAGGCTGCGCTGAAAGCGGGTCTGCTGCAGGGGGCGGGGGCTGGCCGGAGCGGCCTGGAGCGGGGATCGCATCGCCGGAAACCCCTGCCGGTGGGGCAGGGGCGGTCGAAGAGGTGGCAGGGTCAGAAGGTGGTGATCCCCATCACCCGGCCCAGCCCTGCCTTCCCTTGTCTACACCATCTCTTGCGTGTTGCCAGCTTTGTTGCGCTACTGATAGGGGATGGCAATAAAAAAGCCCGGGACCTGACGGCCCGAGCCGGGTGATGGGGACCCCGTCAGGAAAGCGGGCGGAGTTGTTGACGGCAAGGGTGGTCTGGACGTTTGCGGGAGCGTCCTGCTGCGCCCTTGACGGCGGTGACTGGCCATGCCACAGGCGCCTGGCCGGTGGTGCACCCGTTCAGCTGTCGGCGTCCTTCTTGCGGCTGGCCTTGCCCTCCAGAAGTTCCAGCAGCGCCTCCATCTGCGCCATCACGCCGCGCACCTCTCCGGCTTCGGGCAGCAGGCCGTCCTCCATCACGCCCTGGTGCATCTCGCGGAGTTCCTGGCGGATGTAGCGCAGGTGACTCACCACCTGCTCGCGCTTGGACTGCGACATGAATGAAGGGCCTGGAGTGGGACTCTTTTACCGCATCACCTTTACCGCATCACCGGTTGGGCCCCGCCGGGCTCGGTGGCGGTTCTGGAGCTCAGCGCTGGCCGAACCGTGCCTTGGCCTGCTCGTAGAAGCCGGTGTCGATGGAATCCAGCCCGGCTTCGGCCGCCAGGCGTTCGATGCGTCGGCGCACGGCGGGACGCACGAAGAAGGGCACCTCGCGCAGCCGGGTCTCGGCCTCAGCGGTCCAGATCATGATCAAGGCGGGCAATGGAGAATAGGGGACTCGAACCCCTGACCTCTGCGGTGCGATCGCAGCGCTCTACCAGCTGAGCTAATTCCCCTCTCGGCCCATTATTCCTCCTGGAGCCTCTCGCCGCCGCCCATGTCCACCTCGATCAGCCCCCAGCATCTGGAGACCTTCGATGAGGCCGGCGTCGCCGAGCTGGCCCGCCGCCTCGAGGAGGACGACTACCCCAGTCCCTTCGACGGCCTGGCCGACTGGCATCTGATGCGGGCCCTGGCGATTCACCGTCCTGACCTGGCCAGGCCCTACGTCCATCTGGTGGATCAGGAACCCTTTGATGAGGATTGAGCGGTGACGAGCATTCAGCGCTGATGAGGAGGCAGCCGTGAGCGCCGATCCCCTCGCCGGTCGCCGCATCCTGGTGGGGATCAGCGGCAGCATCGCCGCCGTGAAGCTGCCGCTGCTGGTGAGTGCCCTGGTGCAGCGGGGTGCCCTGGTGCGCTGTGTCCTCACCCCCAGCGCCGCCCGGCTGGTGAGTGCACAGTCCCTGGCCTGTCTGAGCCGCCAGCCCTGCCATCTCGACGCCGATCAGTGGAGCCACCAGTCGGCCCGACCGTTGCACGTGGAGCTGGCCGAATGGGCCGAGCTGGTGCTCGTGGCTCCACTCAGCGCCACCAGCCTGGGGCGCTGGCTCCATGGGCTGGGTGACACGTTGCTGGCCAGTACGCTCTTGGCCTGCGAAGCGCCGGTGCTGGTGGCCCCGGCCATGAACACGGCCATGTGGTCCTCGCCTGGAGTGGGTGCCAACTGGCAGCAGCTGCGGGGCTGGCCGCGGGTGTTGCCGATCGCCCCCGCGGCCGGGCTGCTGGCCTGCGATCGCCGCGGCGACGGCCGCATGGCCGATCCCGAGCTGCTCCTGCTGGCCCTGGAGTCCCTGGCCCTGTGGGGCTGGCGCCGCGACTGGCAGGGGCTGTCGCTGCTGGTGAGTGCGGGCCCCACCCGCGAGCCGCTCGATCCCGCTCGCTGTCTCACCAACCCCAGCACGGGACGGATGGGAGTGCTCCTGGCCCAGGCCGCTCGCCTGCGCGGTGCCCGGGTGGAGCTGGTGCATGGCCCCCTGCAGGTGCCCCAGGCCTGGCTGGAGGGTCTCAGCTGCCGGACGGTGACCACGGCCGCCGAGATGGAACGGGCCTTGCGGCAGGCCCAGCCCCAAGCCGATGCCATCGCCATGGCGGCGGCCGTGGCCGATCACCGACGGGCGGCCCCGCTGCCGCGCAAGCTGGCCAAACAGGAGCTGGAAACCGAGCTGGCCCGTGGCTGGCAGGCCGTGCCCGACATTCTCCAAGGGTTGGTGCAGCGGCGGCCCCCAGGCCAGGCGATCCTGGGCTTTGCCGCCCACAGCGGCGACGTGCTGGCCCAGGCCCAGGCCAAATGGGGTCGCAAGGGCTGCCAGCTCCTGTTTGCCAATCCCATCGATCAGCCCGGCGCCGGCTTCGCCGCCACCGGCAACCGGGGCTGGCTGCTCGGTCCCCGGGCCGATCAGGTGCGCGAGCTGGGACCAGCCTCCAAGCTGGCCCTGGCTCACCGCCTGCTCAGTGCTCTGCTGCTGGAGCTCAGGCCGCCAGGGGATGCCCCGGATCCTGAGGCGAGCCGTCCGCTGGGCCCTCGCGCTGCAGCAGATCCATGAATGTGCGCAGCTGCAGGCGGGGGATGTAGGGCCAGCCGCCGCTGCGCTCCATGTCCTGCAGCAGGCTGAACAATTGGTTGCGGTCGGCCGGCAGGCTGCTGCGGAAGGGTCCGTCCTGAATGCTGCGGTGCCGCTGCTCCAGCTGCCGCAGCAGGGCCAGCAGGCCATGGGGATCGCCGGCGAGATCCTGGGCGAGGCCGTCGAGCTGCTCCAGCAGGTGGGCCAGGCGCCGCTGTGGATCGGGCGTGGGGTCCGCGTTCGGCGTCATCGGCAGCGGCGGGTGGTGGGGGCGGACCGGGCTCGCATCCAGCGGGCTCGCATACAGGTTGTTGAGAGCCTTTTCATCGTACGAGGAGTGGGGGTTCGGCACCGGTAGGATCCGGCCCAGCCCAGTTCCCGTCACCTCTCTGCGGCGTTCTTCCATGCGTTTCCGTCCCCTGCTGGCCCTCGTGCTGGCGCTGTGCCTGACCCTGGTGACCGCCTGCAGCGGTGGGGCCAAGGCGGTGGATCGCTCCCAGCTCACCTACGACGAGATCCACAACACTGGCCTGGCGAACGACTGCCCCACCCTGCCGGAATCGGCCCGGGGTTCGATCCCCCTCGACTCCGGCAGCAGCTACCAGCTGCGCGAGATCTGCATGCACCCCGCCGAGGTGTCCGTCAAGGGCGAGCCAGCGAACAAGCGCCAGGAGGCCAAATTCGTGCCCGGCAAGATCCTCACCCGCTTCACCACCAGCCTCGATCAGGTCTACGGCGACCTCACCGTGGAGGGTGACACCATCAGTTTCCAGGAGCAGGGCGGCCTCGACTTCCAGCTGATCACCGTGCTGCTGCCCGGCGGTGAGGAAGTACCGTTCGTGTTCTCCAGCAAGCAGCTGAAGGCCACGGCTGACGGCGCCGCGATCAGCACCAGCACCGACTTCAAGGGCGACTACCGAGTGCCCAGCTACCGCACCTCCAACTTCCTCGATCCCAAGGCCCGCGGCCTCACCACCGGTGTCGAGTACGCCCAGGGTCTGGTGGGTCTCAACGCCGACAACGAGGAGATCGCCCGCGAGAACATCAAGCGCTACGTGGACGGCACCGGCTCCATGGAGCTCTCCATCACCCGGGTCGACCCCAGCAGCGGCGAGTTCGCCGGGGTGTTCACCGCCCTTCAGCCCTCCGACACCGACATGGGCTCCAAGGATCCCCTGGACGTGAAGATCACCGGCGAGATCTACGGCCGTCTGGAGCAGGCCTGAATACAGCCTTGAACTGAGCTGCTCCCATCGGAGCTGAGCCCTGCTCCATCTCCCTCATCCATCCTTCCTGGGGGCTGTTAGCCCCCTTTTTTTCTGGGCTGCGTCTGCTTGGTCTGGCTCGGGGGGCATGGTCTGGTCTGGGAGAATCACCAACCAACTCCTTGAGCTCCGCCAATGGCCGCCGTTGACGCCAGCCCCACCACCGCCCATACCGATCTGATCGCGCCCCACGGCGGCAGCCTGGTGGACCTGATGGTGCCGGAGGCCGATCGCGAGTCGGTGAAGGCCAGCGCCGGCCGACGGATCGAGTGCAGCCACCGCAATGCCTGCGATGTGGAACTGCTGGTGGTGGGGGGCTTCTCGCCCCTGCGCGGCTTCATGCATCAGGAGGACTACGACGCCGTGGTGGCCGGCCACCGCACCAGCAGCGGCCTGCTGTTCGGCCTGCCGATCGTGTTCGACAGCGACGACGAGAGCATCGCCATCGGGGATCGCCTGCTGCTCACCTACCAGGGCCAGGAGCTGGCGGTGCTCACCGTGGAGAGCCTCTGGG
>JAWOBH010000282.1:0-6945 GCA_046498125.1 Prochlorococcaceae cyanobacterium
GAGCGGGCCGTGCTCGATGAGCTGCTGCCCCAGGCCTTCGCCGTGGTTCGCGAGGCCGGCAAGCGGGTGCTCGGCCTGCGCCACTTCGACGTGCAGCTGATCGGCGGCATGGTGCTGCACGACGGCCAGATCGCCGAGATGAAGACCGGTGAGGGCAAAACCCTGGTGGCCACCTTGCCCAGCTACCTCAACGCCCTCACCGGCCGCGGCGTGCACGTGGTGACGGTTAACGACTACCTGGCCCGCCGCGACGCCGAGTGGATGGGCCAGATCCACCGCTTCCTGGGCCTCTCGGTGGGCCTGATCCAGCAGGACATGACGCCCCCCGAGCGGCGTGCCAACTACGCCTGCGACATCACCTACGCCACCAACAGCGAGCTGGGTTTCGACTACCTGCGCGACAACATGGCCACCGACATCGCCGAGGTGGTGCAGCGCGAGTTCCAGTACTGCGTGATCGACGAAGTCGACTCGATCCTCATCGATGAGGCCCGCACGCCCCTGATCATCTCCGGCCAGGTGGAGCGGCCCCAGGAGAAGTACCAGAAGGCCGCGGAGGTGGCCGCCCAGCTGGTGCGCGCCGCCGAACTCGGCAGGGACGGCATCGACCCCGAGGGTGACTACGAGGTGGATGAAAAGCAGCGCAGCTGCACCCTCACCGATGAGGGCTACGCCAAGACCGAGCAGCTGCTGGGGGTGAGCGACATGTTCGATCCCGCCGACCCCTGGGCCCACTTCATCACCAACGCCCTCAAGGCCAAGGAGCTGTTCATCAAGGATGTCAACTACATCGTGCGCGGCCGCGATGCGGTGATCGTCGATGAGTTCACCGGCCGGGTGATGCCGGGCCGGCGCTGGAGTGACGGCCAGCACCAGGCGATCGAGGCCAAGGAGGGCCTTCCGATCCAGCCTGAAACGCAAACGCTGGCCTCGATCACCTACCAGAACTTCTTCCTGCTCTATCCCCGCCTGGCCGGCATGACCGGCACCGCCAAGACCGAAGAGGTGGAGTTCGAGAAGACCTACAAGCTCGAGGTCACCGTGGTGCCCACCAACCGGCCCCGGGCCCGCTCCGACTGGAGCGATCAGGTGTACAAGACCGAACCCGCCAAGTGGCGCGCCGTGGCCGCCGAAACCGCCGAGGTGCACGCCGGCGGCCGGCCCGTGCTGGTGGGCACCACCAGCGTGGAGAAATCAGAGCTGCTCTCGGCCCTTCTGGCCGAGCAGCAGATCCCCCACAACCTCCTCAACGCCAAGCCTGAGAACGTGGAGCGGGAGGCCGAGATCGTGGCCCAGGCGGGCCGCGCCGGCGCCGTGACCATCGCCACCAACATGGCCGGCCGTGGCACCGACATCATCCTCGGCGGCAATGCCGACTACATGGCCCGCCTCAAGCTGCGCGAGGTGCTGCTGCCCCTGCTGGTCCGTCCCGAGGACGGCCACCGCCCGCCGGTTCCCCTGCAGCGCAGCCAGGCCGCCGGCGGCTTCGGTAACGGCGGCAAGGGCAATGCCGCCGGCGCCCCCAGCGAGGCCCGGGCCATCGGTGCCCTCTACCCCTGCGACCTCAGCCCCGACACCGACCAGGCCCTGGCGGCCCTGGCCCGGGAGCTGGTGAAGGTGTGGGGCGACCGCCAGCTCAGTGTGCTGGAGCTGGAGGACCGCATCGCCCAGGCGGCCGAGAAGGCCCCCACCGACGACCCCCAGATCCAGGGCCTGCGCGAGCTGATGACCCGGGTGCGGGCGGAGTACGAAGCCGTCACCAAGGCCGAGGAGCAGCAGGTGCGCGAGGCCGGCGGCCTGCATGTGATCGGCACCGAGCGCCACGAATCCCGCCGGGTGGACAACCAGCTGCGAGGCCGAGCCGGCCGCCAGGGCGACCCCGGCTCCACCCGCTTCTTCCTCTCCCTGGAGGACAACCTGCTGCGCATCTTCGGCGGCGACCGCGTGGCCGGCCTGATGAATGCCTTCCGGGTGGAGGAGGACATGCCGATCGAATCGGGCATGCTCACCCGCTCGCTGGAGGGCGCCCAGAAGAAGGTGGAGACTTACTACTACGACATCCGCAAGCAGGTGTTCGAGTACGACGAGGTGATGAACAACCAGCGCAAGGCTGTGTACACCGAGCGCCGACGGGTGCTGGAGGGCCGCGAGCTCAAGGCCCAGGTGATCGGCTACGGCGAGCGCACCATCGACGACATCGTGGAGGCCTATGTGAATCCCGACCTGCCGCCCGAGGAGTGGGATCTCGAGCGCCTGGTGGGCAAGGTGAAGGAGTTCATCTACCTGCTCGAGGATCTCGAGCCCGACCACGTGCGCGGCCTTTCGATGGAGGAGCTCAAGGCCTTTCTGCAGGAGCAGATGCGCAACGCCTACGACATCAAGGAGGGCCAGATCGAAGCCCAGCGGCCGGGGCTGATGCGCGAGGCCGAGCGCTTCTTCATCCTCCAGCAGATCGACACCCTCTGGCGCGAGCACCTGCAGGCCATGGATGCCCTGCGCGAATCGGTGGGCCTGCGCGGCTACGGCCAGAAGGATCCGCTGATCGAATACAAGAACGAGGGCTACGACATGTTCCTGGAGATGATGACCCAGATGCGCCGCAACGTGATCTACTCGATGTTCATGTTCCAGCCCGCCCCCGCCCGCCAGGGCGCCACTGCCTGACGCCAACCTGCCTGACGCCAACCCGCCTGACGATCACCCCTCAGTTCGTCGATCCCGGGTTGTCGCCCAGGAACTCCAGAATCTCCCGGTCGCGCAGGTTCTGGGCCAGGCCGCCGCAGGGCTCGTGCACTGGCCGGCCGGCGGCCAGCTCCTGCAGGCAGGCCTGGGTGCGGGCCAGCTCGCTCTCCAGGGCGTCGATGCGCTCCATCAGGTTGCGGATCACCCGCGCCTCAGTGTCCGGAAGGGCCGAGTGGGCCAGCGGATCCACGCGCACGCCGCTCTGGTGCACCACCCGCCCCGGGATGCCCACCACGGTGCAGTTCGGCTCCACATCGCGAAGCACCACCGAGCCGGCGCCGATGCGGGTGTTGGCCCCCACCGTGATCGCCCCCAGCACCTTGGCGCCGGCGCCCACCACCACATTCGGGGCCAGGGTGGGGTGGCGCTTGCCGTGGGCCTTGCCCGTGCCCCCCAGGGTCACCCCCTGATAGAGCAGGCACTGATCGCCGATCTCCGCCGTCTCGCCGATCACCACGCCCATGCCGTGGTCGATGAACACCCCGTGGCCGATATGCGCCCCGGGGTGGATCTCCACGCCCGTGAGCAGGCGGCCCAGCTGGCTGAGCATCCGCGCCGGCAGCGGCAGTCCAAGCCGCCAGAGGCTGTGGCTGAGCCGGTGCAGCATCAGGGCATGCAGCCCCGGGTAGCAGAGCAGAATCTCCAGCGGCCCGCGGGCGGCGGGATCTCGCTCCTGGATGATCGCCAGGTCGGCGCGGATGGCCTTGAACATGCAGGCATCCTGGCGGAGCGCCTTCGGGTTTGACCGGCTGGCCCGCCCGGGCCTGTTTGACCGTGGGGCCCGCCGTCAGGCATGATCGCCTGGCCGGTGGGGAGAGCCCTCAGGCGGGTTCGGCGCCTAGGGCCGGCCGTGCGGATGTAGCTCAGTGGTAGAGCATCTCCTTGCCAAGGAGAGGGTCGAGAGTTCGAATCTCTTCATCCGCTTGTCTTGATCGCCGTCAGGCCGCCTGCAGGCCGATCTCCTTGCGCAGTTCGTCGATGGTGGCGGTCCCCAGGTAGCTCTGGGCGCAATGCACCACCGGCAGGCGCATGAGCTGGCCCCTGTTCTGACGCAGGCTCTGCTCCACCAGCGGCAGGCTGGGCCGGTCGCAGAGCACGTGGCCGGAGGCCCGCAGCAGGGCCAGGAGGCGACTGCCGGTGTCCGGGTTGGCGGTCATCACCAGCAGTTCGTTGCCGCGCAGGCTGTGCAGGATCACCTCGGCGGCCCGCAGGATGCCGGGGCTGATGCTCACCAGCCCCACGCAGCTGCCGCTGCGCAGCTCCTTGAGCAGGTCGAGCTCGTGGCGGAAGTCGTTGAGGTCCACCGGCACCGCGCGCACGCCATGGCGGCGGGCGATCTCCTCCACCGGCTGCAGGAAATAGCGGCTGGTCACCACCGTCCCGTTGTTCGACTGCTCCAGCACGCCCTCCAGTTCCTCCATCGGCACCACCTCCACCGGCACCGCCAGGTTGGGGGTGAGCTCCTCGGCGATCAGCAGTGAGGCGCCCAGGTCTTCCCGCGGGGTGCTCACCAGCACCCGGGCGCCGCAGCGCAGCCGCCAGTCGATCTCGCGGGTGAGCAGGTCGCGGGCCTGCTGCAGGGTGCAGCCCGCCTGCAGCAGCCCATCCACGCTCTGGCGCACCTCCCGGTCGATGTCGGGCAGCACGCGGTGGCGGGGCCCTGGCGGCAGCTTGATCTGGCGCGGTTGCTGCTGGTTGCGCACGTAGATGCCCGAACCGGCCATGGCCTCCACCACGCCGTCGGTCTCCAGCTGGCGATACACCTTGCTGATCGTGTTGCGGTGCAGTCCCGTCTGCATCGCCAGCTGGCGGGTGCTGGGCAGGCGATGCCCAGGCGGGTAGTGGCGGGCCGCGATCGCAAAGCAGATCTGGTTGTACAGCTGGGTCGACGCCGGAATGTCGCTCTCCTGCTGGATGTGAAATCGCACGCCGCGCCGGGCCTGGGGGGTCCGGCTCACCATACGGAGCAAATCCAGCCGGGACAATCCCCCTGTTGGCATACGCGCCTGTGCCAGTTCGGGGCCAGTTGGCGGGCTCCCAGACTGGCCTCACCCCGCCCGTTCCCCATGGTCTCCGCTGTCACCGCCGGCTGGCAGGAGCTGCCGGCTGCCGAAGGCCTGCGCCTGCGCTGCTGGTGGGCGCGGCCGGCCCAGCAGAAGCCCCGGGCCGCGGTGCTGGTGCTGCCGGAGGTGTTCGGCCTCAACGCCTGGGTGCGCCGAGTGGCCGAACGCCTGGCGGCCGAGGGCTACGGCGCTCTCGCCATGCCGATCTTCGCGCGCACCGCCCCCGACCTGGATGTGGGCTACGACGCGGCCGGCCTGGCGGCGGGCCGGGAGCACCGCGACCAGGTGAGTGCCGATGGGTTCCTCGCCGATTCCCGGGCCGCCATCGCCTGGCTGCAGGCCCAGCCGGGCATGGATCGGCCCGTGGGTTGCGTGGGCTTCTGCTTCGGGGGCCACCTGGCGATGCTGGCGGCCACCCTGCCCCAGGTGGCCGCCACCTGCGACGCCTACGGCGCCCGGGTGTCCAGCTTCCGCCCCGGCGGCGGTGAGCCCACCCTGGCGGTGCTGCCGCAGATCCCCGGCCACCTGCTCTGCCTGGTGGGCGATCAGGACCCGCTGATGCCCGCCGAGGAGCGACAGGCCATCGCCGCGGCCCTGGCCGCCGACGCCGAGCGGCGGCCGCAGCTGGAGCGCCGGCTGATCGTGGCGCCCGGTGCCGGCCATGGCTTCTTCTGCGAGGCCCGCGCCGACTACCACCCCGAGGCTGCGGCCCAGGGCTGGCGAGTCATGCTCGAGCTGTTCAGCCGCCGGCTCTGAAGGCGGCGCCTGGCCGGATCAGGACTCGGCTGGGCTGGCCGCCGGCGCCGCGGTGGCTGGGCTGGAGGCTTCGGACTTGTTCTTGCTGCGTGAGGGGGTCTTGGGGGCGGCGGCGGTTTTGCGCGGACTCAGGAACATGATCATGTTGCGGCCCTCGCGCTTGGGGGGCTGCTGGATCTCGGCCGCGGCCTCCAGATCCTTGGCCATGCGCTTGAGCAGCACTTCCGCCAGGGCCGTGTGCTGAATCTCCCGGCCGCGGAAGATCACCGTGCACTTCACCTTGTCGCCGGCCTTGAGGAAGCGGGTGGCCTGACCGATTCGCACGTCGTAGTCGTGCTGATCGATCTTGTAGCGCATCTTCACCTCTTTGACTTCGGTTTGGTGCGACTTCTTCTTGGCTTCCTTGGCCTTTTTCTCCTGCTCGAACTTGTATTTGCCGTAATCCATGATCCGGCACACCGGCGGATCGGCCTTCTCGCTCACCAGCACCAGGTCAAGCTCCCGGTCCCGCGCCACGCTCAGGGCTTCGTCTCTGCTGATCACTCCCAGTTGACTGCCGTCGAAATCAACCACCCGCAGCTGGGGATAGCTGATGCGATCGTTGATGTTGGGCAGCTCCCGCACGGGAGCACGGCGGTCAAAACGGGGACGGGGTGGCATTCAGGCGTGGGTAGGTGTCGGAGGTGGGGAGTTCTGCCTTCACCCTAGACGCCCCGCGATCTCCGGCAATGCCTGGCCCAGCTGGGCCTCGCTGCCGGCGGCGCTCAGCCACAGGGGCCGGTGCTGGCGGCGGAACCAGGTGCGCTGGCGCTTGGCGAACTGGCGGGTGCGCCGAACGGTGAGTGCCACGGCGGCGGCGGGCTCCAGCTCCCCGGCCAGCAGGCGTCGGGCCTCGCCGTAGCCGATCGTGTCCAGCAGGGGCAGTTCGGCGCCATGGCGCTCGATCAGGGCCGCCGTTTCCTCCACCAGGCCCCCCGCGTAGAGGGCCTCGGTGCGGCGCTGGATGCGCTGGCGCAGGTCGGGCGGATCCAGGCCCAGCTCCAGCACACGCCAGGGCGGCGGTTCACTGCCCTGCTGGTCCGAGAGCGGCCGGCCGGTGGCGTACAGCACCTCCAGGGCCCGCTGGGTGCGCACCGCGTCGGCGGGGGCGATGCGGGCGGCGGCCACCGGGTCGGCCCCCGCCAGCAGCTGGTGGCAGATGGGCTGGCCCAGGGCCTCCAGCTGGCGGCGCAGGGCGGGCTGGGGTGGCACCGCCGGCGGCCGCAGGCCCTGGGTGAGGGCCTTGAGATAGAGGCCGCTGCCCCCTGCCAGCAGGGCCATCGGCGGCCCGCTGCGGGGACGGGCCAGTTCGGCGGCGATCACCGCCTCCCCCAGAGCACAGAAT